>DASPVU010000050.1:0-6449 GCA_035622215.1 Myxococcota bacterium
AAAATATAAGATAGTAGTGCCAATTTCATAGCAATTCCCGCTCTTAAACAAATAATAATTGCCGCTTCGCAGGGCAGCTCAATTTTGGGCAGATCTTGCTCTACAGTTTTGCCGATCTCATAGTGAGCGATTTATTTTTCAGCACGGCTCGCAATGCCATGTCGAACACCGCGCGGCTTTGGCCCATTAACGCTTTTTCCACCCGCTTTTGTAAATATAACATATAGTTTTCTGATTTGTTCAACAGATTTAGCGTGTGGTTATTGACTCTGATAGAAATAATAAAAATATTGATGCGACCGTCGCGGTGAATAATCTCTGCGGTACCATTTCTGTTCAGGTTTATAGATTTACGGAATTCTTCATTGAAAGGTCCACCATTGCCGAAAACCACGACATTATGTTGTCCCGGAATAGATTTTAGATATTCAATCACCAGGGGTGTCGGGGTAGAGCCGTCCAGAATAAATTTGCCATCGCGCTTTGCGTCGCAGTGCCCTCCATCCACAACGGTCTTTTTCTCCATGAAGGGAGCTAAGGCTACCTGTCGTGGTTTAAAGAGACTTGCTTGGAGTTTGCCCATTCCTAGATTGGCTCGAAGGCTAATGGTTGAGCTTGCCATTATACCGTCGATAAAGGAAGTACCAGAGAGAACGCGCAATTCTTCTTTCGGAAGCTTAAAATCCGAATCGCAAAAAAATACCGGGGCACCATTTCTGCTGGCAATGAATACAATTCTATTGTTTTGATTCTCGCCAAAAAACATGTCAGAAAAATATTTGTTAAGAACCGCTTCAAATCTCTCCCGTCGCCAGCCGTCGCTATCCGTAAGATCAAGGAGATCTAGAAGATCGGGAAAGGCATCTTTTATGGCTTCCCTGAACATATGCGATGCAAACCTAGGCCATTTGCCCTTTTTCATGAGCAGTATTGTAGGGACAGTGCCACCAGACAGAGCCCAAGCCTGGTCGAAAAGGTCATAAAACGGCACATTTGCTCGCCGAGAAAATTCTTCGCCCAAATAAAGTGAAGCATAGGAATTCGCCGCACCGCCGGGAAAAATACCGACATTTGAGCCCTCGCTTTGGGTGGTTTTTGCAAAGAGAAAAATGCTTGCGCATACGGACTTCAATACGATAGTCAAGGGTAATTTCATACACTGAATCCGCTCCAAAAATTTAAAGCTAAATAGAATCTGAAAACAAAATGTCAATGGAAGATATAAAAGGCCATTAAAAAATGGCCTTATTATTCCAAAAATGCTGATACTGTTATGGTTCAAGTCTTGAATCTGTAAGGCTGAGGATGTCGTCAGCTTGACCCTTGGTTAGGCCTACCGCTAAGAGATCGGGTAGATATTTTTCGGGATCGAAAGCGTAGTTATTAAGCATGGCTAAAATCAGGGAGAAGGAGCCTCCACCTGAGCCACCGTGGGTTATGGTGGTGCCGTTTCTCACCTTCTTGCCGTTATGATAGACAAAACCAACCGACGGCATGCCGTTATACCGCACCGAACGACGACCCACCCAACGAGTCGCAACGCCTTTTTTCACAAGATCATTGAGATGTTGTTGTGTCATTTCCGCGGGCAGTTCTTTGATGTCTACTCCCATACCCAATGCTACGACGTGGGGCAGTACATCTCTAAACATCTGCAACTGCCGTAGATTGTTGACTTCGGGAAACTTTTCATGTGGCCCGTCTCCTTCGATGGGCTTAGGTTCAACATCGCCGTAGAAGGCCTTGGTGCCCGCACCGCCAACAAAGAGTTTGCCATCTCTAAGACGTGCTTGCCACGCCAAAACGATGCCCGGCTTATGCACTTCCATGTGATGTCTGAAATTCTTGTATTCTTCCAAGAGTGCAGGATTATTCGAAATATCTACTTCAAGTTTTAAAGAACAGCCCGCGAAAGCTGCGTAGGGAGATTCGAACAAACCCAATCTTTCCAAGGTTCCCACCGCTTCTCCGGGAACAATGTCGAAGCGAATGGCCTCAGGATAGCGAAAGCTTATGCCAGGGCGATCCTTGAATTCCATGCCTGTGATCAGATACTCACCCGATCGCTTGTCCTGTTCAAATGAGAGACCAGTGACTTCGTGATTTTCGCGCATGGAAAATCGATCTCCCATGCGTTCTTGCAATACACTCGGAACTCCGGGCAAAAACGTTTCCGTATCTAGGCTGCCGCCCGGACGCCAAATGGCGGTCACCCCTTCCTTCCATTCACGGCTTCCGCCTTTATCGATCGAATTGGCCAACACGAAATTTTTGAGACTTGGATCGCGAGACGCGACTTCATCGGGTGACAATTCGCGCATATATTTATATTTTGCTCCTTCTTCACCCAGCTCCTCGAGCAATTTTTTCGCAGTTGCCTTCACATCGGGAAAGCCATACATCAAATCGATACGGTAGCCTTTACGCATCTCACCATGCGCGGCCTCTTCACTATCGCCGCAGGGGTTAAAACTTGATCGTTCAAACAAGTTGGCTAGTGGCCCTTTCGCTTCTTTATTAAAGCTCTTCCATTTGCTCATGGCCTTTACGCCCATATCTTCAAGCGCCTTGTCATTAAGTTTTTGCGTCTTGAGATCGCGGCCAAATCTCTTGACCGCGTCTATGAACTTTTTTGCACTAACCGATTTCTGAGTTCCAGGAAGATCGTAAGCACTTATACCTTGCTTATCAAAATCGATTCCTAATAGTTCATTTATTCTATTACTCGGCGGAATAACCGACACGATCTCATTGTGGGTATGGCTGTTCCAAATATTAGCGGCCGTCGATTCTTTCACCGTTTTCTTGGTATAGATATCAATTCTGTCTTCACCGGCCTGGTCGGCCAACAATGCATCCATGAGGCCAATATGACCGCCGCCAATAATGACGCGATGAGCCCATATGGGCACTGAGAAATTTATCCCGACAAACAACGCAAAAAGCCACCTGGCCAGACTATTTTTCAAAAAAGCCATTTTTTGTGCTCCCAAAGAGATTACTAAATGATCAGGCCGATTTGGCCTTCACTGAAAGCCGCCATGACACATTGGCTACAACGACGCAATGGTGAGACCGCTAGCGGATGTCATCGTCTTCGCGAGCCCGTAGGGCGTGGCGATCCAGCTATTGATGACTAGGCCATTACTGGATGGCCACGCCCTACGGGCTCGCCATGACGATATAAATGGGCCGGGGTTATTCTTCGGGCAAGCTGTCAAACGAGATGACGCATTTGGGAAAGGGGTCACCTTTTTGGAGGTAGAAGGTGAAATCGATGGACTTGTGGGCGACGAATTTGTCTTCTTCATCGTTCTTTTCTGGGGTCTTGGGTTTTTTGGCGCTGTCTTGATCTTTTTTCTTATCGTCACCGTCTTTCTTCTTTTCGTCGCCATCCTTGTCTTTCTTGCCATCTCCTTCGTCTTTCTTTTTTTCATCACCTTCGTCTTTTTTCTTTTCTTCGTCGCCGTCTTCTGCTTTTTTCTCTTCTTTGGGCTTGCTTTCAAGTACCTTGCATTTCATGTGGAAGTTTATCGGCGCGAGCGCGACCACCTTGGTATGTTCCGTGTTCAACTGAAACGCCGCATCAGGGTAAGCCACCAATTCTCCAAGCATTTTCACGCTTTCTTTTTGGCTGACGTTTTGTAGGTTAATCCCCTGAAATTGCTCATCTTTTACTACTGCCAAAACATGCAAGGCAAAGTCGTAACCCGTTTGATTCAGAGCATTGATTTTAAGAACGGCATCTTTGGGCAGCTCGGGCTCTTCTTCCTTCTTTTCTTCTTTTTCCTCTTTCTTTTCTTCTTTGCCCTCGGCTTTTTCTCCCTCGGGAGTTTTGATAACTATTTCAACGCCGAGCCCCAAAGTGGATGATAATAATGAACCAGCTAGAATTGGCCAAAATATTGTCCTCATTTCAATCTCCAGTCAAAAATCAATTTAGTTATACTAATTTATTAATAATTTTAGGTTTAGCACTAGATATTAGCACCGAGGATCATCTGGGACTCCGCTTGTCTCGTAATAGGCCTTCTTGTATGGTGTGGAAGAAACGAGAACGTTTAAGGCGCAAGCATGATAAAGGAAGCTATCCGACAGCAGGTGAAAAAAGCCCATTTCCTGTTGGTATCCCAAGGCAAACTCTCGAGCGCCTCCGGAGAATTGCTAGATACGATGGCGATATCGCGGCCCAAGGAAAAGAGTCATGGTGACTTTTCTGTGAACATCGCCATGATATTGGCCAAGCCTGAAAATATGTCGCCGCGCAATATCGCCTCTCTCTTTGAAGAAAGCCTCACAAAAAACGAGGGCTATTTTGCCCATATAGAAATAGCTGGCCCTGGCTTTATCAATCTCACCCTCTCAACTAAGGCGCTGGCGCTGATTATTCCATATATTGTTTCCCGTGGCGCGGCCTATGGGCGTATCCAAGCTAAGCAGACAAGAACTGCCCTTGTCGAGTTTGTGTCAGCTAACCCGACGGGCGGTCTGCATCTCGGGCATGCTCGCGGCGCCTTCGTGGGAGACGCTATCGCTCGTCTTTTATCTGCGGCAGGTTTCGCGGTCACCAAAGAATATTATGTCAATGACATCGGCAATCAGGTGGAGATTCTTGCGCGCACGATTCACAAGCGCTACCGCGAACTTTTTGGCGAGCAAGTCACCATTGAATCAGGCGAATATCCCGGAGAATACGTTAAAGACATAGCCATCGCACTCAAAAATTTCTATGGAGACCTTTGGCTCGATAAACCGGAAGAAGAATGGCTATTTACCATCGGCCGATTTGGCGTCGACTATAACCTGGCGCTGATCAAACGCTCCTTGGACGCAGCCGGTATTGCCATTGACCACTGGTACAGTGAGCAGACTTTATACGAACAAGGAAAATTGGACGCGCTGATAATGGCCTATGACCAGCGTCATCTGCTTTATGAGGCCGATATGGCCAAAGGAAGCGATGCCAAAGTGCGCCGCGAAGAAAGCAAAGCGCATAAATACGCCCACATGCAAGCCGGTGGGACCTATCTTAGAACATCCAAGTTCGGTGACGAAGAAGACCGCATCATCAAGCGGCGCGATGGGCGTTTCGTTTATTTGACGGCAGATTTGGCCTACCATAATGAAAAATACGCTCGTGGCTTCGATTTTTTGGTTGACGTCTTCGGCGCTGATCATGCGGGACACATAAATCGTATTAAGGCAGGGATGGCTGCCCTAGGCCACGATATTAAAAAGCTTCATTTTGTCGTCGTGCAAATGGTTCGCCTGATCAAGGGCGGCAAGGAGCTCAAGTTTTCCAAACGGGCAGGGCAGGTGATAGGGCTTGACGATCTCATCGACGAGGTGGGAAGGGATGTGGCGCGTTTTGTTTTTTTGATGCGCTCTACCAATGCCCAGTTTGACCTCGACATCGATGCCGTAACCAAGCAATCGAGCGACAACCCGGTATTTTATGTGCAGTATGGCCACGCACGCATGGCTACTATTTTGGCTCGCGCGAAGGATGAGGGGCTTGTGGTTGAGCCGCATAATTTTAATGAAGAGCAGCAGGCCTTGCTCGTGCTGCCCGAAGAGCGCGATCTCATCTTACGTATAAGTGAGCTCGAGGACCTCGTAGAAGAATCCGCGCTCGCTCTTGAGCCTCATCGCTTGATCTTTTTTTGCCATGAGCTCATAAAAACCTTCCATTCGTATTTCACCAAATATCGCCATAGCGAGAAGATGATTTCCGATGATCTAGCTAAGACCAAAGCCAGATTGGCCATGGTCGTTGCCATCAAGAATACAATTTTTAACGCGCTATCTATTCTAGGAATATCCGCCCCAGATTATATGGAACTTAGCGCTTCCACTGACGACGGTTAATTAGATGGCAAAAATGCGCGACAATATCAGGAATTTCTCCATCATTGCTCATATCGATCATGGCAAGAGCACGCTCGCCGACCGCATTCTAGAGAAGACGGGCGCCCTGGAATTACGGGAAATGAAGGAGCAGGTCCTCGATAAAATGGAGCTTGAGCGCGAGCGCGGCATCACCATCAAGTCGCAAGCGGTTAGGCTCAATTATCAAAGCAAAGATGGAAAAGTTTATATATTTAATCTGATCGATACGCCGGGGCATGTGGACTTCGGTTATGAGGTCAGCCGATCCCTTAGGGCCTGTGAAGGGGTCTTGCTGGTGGTGGATGCCAGTCAAGGGGTGGAGGCTCAGACCCTGGCTAATGTCTATTTGGCGCTTGAGCACGATCTTGCCATTGTTCCGGTGATTAACAAGATTGATTTGCCGAGCGCTGATCCTGAACGCGCGAAAGAGGAAATTGAGGACATTATCGGTATTGATGCATCCGATGCTTTGTTGGCCTCAGGAAAAACTGGCTTTGGGGTGGATGAAATTCTTGAGGCCGTGGTCAAGCGCATTCCTCCTCCTCCTGATAATGATGCCT
>DASPVU010000051.1:0-2402 GCA_035622215.1 Myxococcota bacterium
GCCAAGGGCTCGAGTGCGGAGTTTGCAACCCTGGTTCCCGGCGATGTGATTGTCAGTGTAGGTGGCATCGCTATTACTTCGGCCGATCAACTTAAGGCCCTGATCGACAAGGCTGCCAAAGACACCACCTTTATGATGATAGTGAAGCACGATAATGCCGAGCGCTGGGTACCGCTCTTGAAGCATTAGTGCACGCCCTTTCCCTTAATCCCTCTCCCGCGCGCGGGAGAGGGAGAATTCGGTTAGATGGCGAACTGGACTTGGAGGCCGAGCTTCCATTTGCTCAGGTCTTTATCGCGGACGTCAGCCCCACCGTAAGCTTGAATCTTTAGATGATGGCCATAGGGATAGTAGTTGATTCCGGCAAGGATTTCATGAAAGCCTTTGGCCGAATCCGCATCCTTGTGCCAGGAATAGCGAACCACGGGCTCCGCCATGCCATGGATCAAATAACCCAAATCGACACCAGCACCATAACCGTGGATGTTTTCCATTTCTTTATTGGCTTTTTCTTGTCGCTTTAACTTCCAGTAAAACGCGGCATTGGCGGCAAATCCGGCGATCTTGACGATGGCATCTATGCTCGAGCGATAGTCTTCAAACTTGGCGCTCTTATAGTCGAAGTGCAAAAACATGCTCTTGGCAATACCGAAACGCAAGCCACCTCCGTGCCAATCCACTGGATCATACCCGTCGATGTGATTGTGGTTGTAGCCAATCCGAGCATAAATACCACTGCTTACTGCGGCCAAGGCATATTCCAAGGGATGATGATGGGTATTGTGGAGCATCAAACCCACGTCACGACCATTCGTACGAAGATCGTCGCCAAACCACTTGCTTGCTTCGTCTTGATCGAAGGTGTTTGACATCATTTGTTGACGAGAAAGCGGAGTAAGGAATTTACCGACGCGCAGATGGGCGTATTTTTCGTTAAACGCCAAGTTGACGTAATAGTCCTTTAGAATGTTCGCGCCCAGTCTGGAATCCAGTTCGGAACCTTTTGGCTTTTCAAAGCCGGTTTGAACCAAGTAGGTCAGCGACGGCCTGAAGGCGTGACCTTGCAAGATGAGCCGCGCACGCTTCAACTCCATCTTGAAATCCTTTTCGCCTTCCTCGCCTTTTTTTCTATAAGTGAATTGATTGTTCTCTTGCAAATTGCCCTTGAAACCAATTCTAAAGTTGCCATCGGCCGACGTAAGTTCAAGGTTATTACCCATTGGGTGGGCAACTGCTGCCACGGCTTGCTTAAAAGCAATCATGGAGGTCATTGCACAAACTAGTAATGCTATTTTTTTTTGCATCGCATTTCCTCTTTTTTCAATGTTGAGCATCTAATCCATATCTTTGAGATGCAATTTTATTTTTAGCCCAGATGTAGGCCAGATTTCACGTTCTCTTGCAAAAAAAGCGCACAACCGACGCTGGCAATCCACTTCATGGAGAGGTAAAACAACCAGGCCGCTAGCGCGTAGTCGCGTGTTGATAGATTTCATTTGTCGAATAGATTTCCTCGTGAGGTATTGGGCTATGACTATACTATTTAGTGTTGGAGTAGATGAGTTTAGGTTTATTCTAAAGACTGCTTGCCTACACAAACGAGAAGAGCCGGTAAATATTTGTCTTTCGTTAAGACTGGACGGTGATCTAATGGCTGCAGCATTGAGCGATCGGTTATCTGACACCATCGATTACGAGGGCCTTTGCCAAAATATTGAGAACTGCGTAACAATGCTCGATTGTGACTCGCATGCATTTATGGTCGAGCGAATTAGGCGGGCAATCGTGAATTTTTCTCCTTTGATTTTCGGTGGCTGCTTCACGCTTATGGTTAACTGCCATGATATTTTTATCGCTAACCTGACGCTCGCACCAAAGATGGAGCAATGATGGCCAGAGACCTAAGTCATAATGAGGCGAAAATAGCTGAAGCGATCGCCAAAATTCTCGAAGCCCTCAACGAAGACAGTTCGCGTAGCGGTCTTAGGGACACACCAAAACGAGTGGCCAAGTCCCTGATAGACTTGACCTCCGGACAATATCTGACGCTCAAGGATGTGACGGGAGGCGCGATTTTTCCAAGCGATACAGAAGGCATGGTTTTACAGAGGGGAATTGAGTTTTACTCGTTATGTGAGCACCATCTATTGCCGTTTTTTGGTCACGTTCATCTTGCCTATCTACCAGACAACAGAATTGTTGGTCTAAGCAAACTTGGGCGAATAGTCGATTTATTTTCTCGGCGGCTGCAGGTTCAAGAAAATCTCACCCACCAAATTCTTACAGCCATTGACGACTTGCTATCGCCCAAAGGCGCAGCTGTGGCAGTGGAAGCCGAGCACTTGTGCATGATGATGCGCGGAATTAAAAAGCAGGGCGCGGTAACGAGAACCTGCGAGTTT
>DASPVU010000052.1:0-4904 GCA_035622215.1 Myxococcota bacterium
CTCTCGGTTCGACGAGAGATATGGCGCAACCGGTTCTTCCTGCACGGCCCGTTCTCCCTATTCGATGAACATAGTCTTCAGGATCATGAGGAAGATGGAAATTGACCACCAATTCCACGTTCTCGATATCTAAACCGCGAGCAGCGACGTCCGTCGCCACTAGTACCCTTATCACTCCGGCCCTAAATCTCGCCATCACGCGATCGCGCTGGGCCTGGCTAAGGTCTCCGTGCAAAACACCGGCATCAAATCCTCGGCGCTGAATCGCGTCAACCACCTCATCCACCGAACTCTTCGCGTTGCAGAAGACCACAGCTAATTTTGGATCCTTAAGATCCAGCACACGACAAAGTAAATCCACTTTTTCCTTTCCACGAATGCGATAGTAGCTCTGGGAAATGGTGTTTACCGTCAACGCCGCTGTCTCGGTCTTGATAATTTTTGGCTCTCTTAAATAACTACAAGCCAAGTCTTTAATATTTTTCGCCATGGTTGCCGAAAAGAAAATCCGCTGGTTTTCTTCAGGGAGCATGGCAAATATTTCTTCGATTTCCGGCCGAAATCCCATATCGAGCATTTCATCAGCTTCGTCCAAAACAATCATGCGCACACGGGACAGCTCCACACTTTTACGTCGAAGATGATCAAATAGCCGACCGGGCGTCGCAACAATGATCTTTGGTTGACTAACTTTCAACAGGCGAAACTGCTGTTCAATCGCTTGGCCACCATACAAGGCAACCGCGCCCAGACTTTCTTTATGAGCAGAGAGCCGCTGAACTTCTTGACAAACCTGCAGGCAAAGCTCGCGTGTAGGACAAACAACCAGCGCTTGAACATAACCTTCGCCTTCATCAACCAGCTCAATGAGCGGAATGGAAAACGCCGCCGTTTTGCCCGTACCAGTCTGAGCCTGCCCTAATAGGTCAAGCCCTGCCAGCAAGTGCGGTATAGATTTTTCTTGAATAGGCGTAGGGGTCATGAAGCCTATATCATTAATCGTTTTCTTCATGCCTTCAGATATAGACATTTCAAAAAAAGTGCTGCTCTTTTTCATAAAACCTTTGTTATCAACCCCAAGGGTCAATGTGAAATTTTAATATGTTTTCTAGATTTGCTTTTGCGGTAATTTTTTACGGCCGGTAGTGCTTTACAGCACAGACCTAACGGCTAGCAATATTTTTGCTTGTCTTTTTGCCCAATTTTTTGTTTGCGATTCGCGCTAATATGCCGGATATTATCGCTCATCGCGCACAAAAATTTGGCCAAAAATCCTGCGCATAAATATTGCCACCCGTTAGGTCTGTGCTGTAATCTAATATTTGTTTTATGCAGCACTGCCAAATCTAAGTGCCCATTTTAGGCTAGTAAAAGAAGGCGACAATCCAGGTTGCCTATCTTTTTTCCTGTAGACGCGTCTACACCAAGCGAGCCCCTTCGTGCCTTAGGAGCCACTCTTTTCGTTCAACACCCAGTGCATAGCCCACTAATTGGTTGTTCTTGCCAATGACGCGGTGGCAGGGGACAATTATTGGCAGGCAATTTAACCGGTTAGCCATGCCCACGGCCCTTTGCGCACCGGGCCTGCCTATTGCGTCTGCTATTTCCGAATAGCTACAAGTGGAACCATAATCGATACTTAACAAATATGACCAAACGGACTTTTGAAAGTCAGTGCCATCAAGCTTTACTGGAAGATCAAATCGTCCGCGATTGCCGCCAAAATATTCCTCCAACTGGCATCTGCAATCCGCAGTAACTCTATTCCGGCGCTCTTTATGGCCCGCAGCACCAACCAATCGGATTGATAGAATACAGTCATTATCCGCAAAAATACCAAGATGCCCGATGGGGCTATCCACGTATTCGTTAAACATCACAACCTCATGTTTCTTTACGGTTCAATAATTCCGATGTTTCCCTTGATGCTCATATTGGTGCGTAGTTCTGAAGAGAGGCTTTGAACTTCTTTAAGCAATTTTTCAGCAGGATGGCCTTTGAGCAAAAATGGTTGGGCTAGTTGTTCACCGGTTCCGGCCAAAGGTAGCACTTCCAATTTCTTGATTTTGCTAGGTGAAAGAGTAAAGCGCACCAAATAATTGTCTCCCCAATCAATATGTTGATGACCCGCAATAACGTGTCCTTGGGAATAGATGATAATTTTCTTTTTATAGATCTCGATTCCTTTGGCATGGGGGCTGTGACCGCCAAGTATGATGTCGGCGCCATCATCGATCACTTCATGGGCAAACTCTCGATTCTTCGGGCTAACGCGATTACTCGTGCTTGTACCCCAATGTATTGCTACCACGACAAAATCCACCATGGGCCGCAAGGCCCGCAGGTCTTCGCGAATAATATCAGGATCCATAGGGACGACGCCGGGGCCATCTTTTGAAGCAAATGCCGCCTCACCCATATTGCTAAACTGCGTATAGCCCAAGAAGCCCACCTTGATACCGTGTTTCTCCAAGATTAACGGCTTTCGCGCATCGCTTAGGTCGACACCAGCTCCCACATGCCCGATTCCCACCGCATCTAATTCTTTTATGGTATCCACCAAGCCCTGCGCTTCGCAGTCATAGGTATGATTGTTGGCAAGACTAACCAGAGAGACCGACGCGCGTTTCATGACCTCAGCAAAATTCGCTGGCGTCCGATAGTCACCTACCCATTTAGCCGTGTCCGTGAGAGGCGTTTCTAGATTAACAAAAACTAAATCGGCCGCACGAAACACCGGAATCATCTTTAAAAACGGATACCATAGCGCATCTTCTGATGTCGCGAACTTGATCTGGTAATCGAAGGATTTTTTTTCTGCTCTTGGTTTTATCGCTGTATTAACCCGTGGCACGGCCCGCCAATCGGGATCATCGCCATTCGCTTCGTCGAAGGAGACATTCTCACCACGAAAACCTCGCGACCAAGTTACATCTCCGCCGGCCAAAAGCGTTAGGTCACTTCCTTCCGCCATAGCCGGCAACATTAAGAACAGAGCCGCAACGATTTCCTTCAAGTGCGCCCCTGCCTCATAAAACGTCACTGATTAACAGCTGCTCGATCATCGCGGGTCTGCTGCACGGGCAGTATTGTCGGTCTTTTTGATGGCCTTTTGGTCGGAAAATTCTGCCACTTATTAGGCCGCTTGTCGCTGCCGGGATATACGCCGGGGCGCCATTGCGTATCATTTTTTTTGAAGCCTCGAAAATTGCGTCTGATGTCGGCAAATTTATTTCCCCACCACCGGCGCCAGTTCCACGTCTTGTCGTAAGTTCGCACTTTGAGATAGTTGCCGAACGAGGCTTTCTTCAGCCAAAGAAAATCTGCCCCGTACATCGCTGGATCATAACTGCTCAAGGGCAAAAGGCCCGATAAGCAGGTGACTACCGGTTCTTGATTCGGATCGCCGACAAAGATTTGGGCTGCGACATAGGAGCCGGGCGGCGTTGCCACTCGAAGCGAGCCGCTTAGAGCCGACATAGGATCTTGCCCTATCAAGCCGACGTTATCGGCTATGTCGACGCGTTCCATAGCTACCGTCCCTTCGTTGTCGGGAAAAACCAAGGACCAGCCTTCGGGCGCTGCCACCACATAACCCAAACGAATAATGTGGCCGTCCATAGGAACTCGAGGCGATCCCTGCGCACAAGCGCCAGGAAACCCAGGAACAACTACGGCGTGGGACGCCAAGGAAAACCCTAAAAGCATGCCCACCAGTTGGGCAAGCCTGACACCATTTCTCTTGATTTCATTCATATAACTACTCCATTCATTCATTTTTTGGCGCTAAGCGCAGTATTACTATCGAGATGCCCCTCGCCTATGCCCAGATTTTCCGCCCGACCCGTGCGTTCCACCGGACTTCTGCACATTCTGTTTGCCATATTGCTGAGGGCTCGTGGCGCCCGATGACTGGCCTCCGCCGTGTTGTGTTTGCGGATGCGCCCCTCCTCCGCTGCCGTGACTTTGCTCGGCGGTAGCGGGGCTCTGCCCGTCGTGTGCAGCGTGCCCCGCTCCTCCCTGTGACGGCCTAACCGGCTCAGCTTTCCCCGTGTTGAAGCCTTTAAATTGATTCCTAATCTCTTGGATTTTGCTGCCCCACTGAGCTTGCCAATTCCACGTAATGTCGTAGGTTCGAATATCAAGCAGCTGCCATAACAGCTCTTTACTTAACCACGCGAAATCTGCTCCATAGATCGTGGGATCAAAAGCATTCACGGCCATTACATTCGACACACACGTGACAACTGGTTCCACATTGGGATCACCGACAAAAATTTGCGCCACGACAAAGGCCCCACTAGGTGTATCCAACCGAATCGAGTCTCCTGGATTGGCCGACGGATTCTGCCCGATCAAGCCAACGTTGTCAGCAACGTTAACTCGCTCTAATGCTTCGACTCCCTGTCTATCAGGAAAGAGAAACGACCAGCCATAAGGCGTATAGGCAATGTGCCCTAAACGAAGCATATGCCCATCCATCGGCGCTCGCTCGCTCGCCAACGCGCATTGCTGCGGAAATCCATTGACTACCACGGCCTGCAAACCGGCCGACAGCAAGAGCGCGCCCAGCAAAAACTTTAAACATTTCATCATATTAAGACTAAAGTTATTCATTTTACCCAGCCCATAATAATAATATTTTGGCTAGCCTCCATAGCTAACATTGACCATAGGCAGCGGCAATCTGCAGATCCGTTATGTGCGAGCTGAGGCATAAGGAAGCTTCGCCCTTATGCGTCCCGCCACGCTGTCCCCTTGACCAATCTAAAATCTAGGTCGGATATCGTGGGCGGATTTTTCAACCGAGATAAAGAGCCCACCCACGATGATTTGCTCAAGCTCGACCAGAAAGAATTGCAAGATGTGCAGTCAGATTTAGAGGCTATCATGCTTAGACTTCT
>DASPVU010000053.1:0-6073 GCA_035622215.1 Myxococcota bacterium
CAATCACTTCGCCCGCTCCATCTGAGAGCGGTATGAGGGGAAGCGTTTGCTTTGGGTTATATTGCCCTCGCACCACCATGAGGTCACGAAAATTAAGCGAGCATGCGTGAATTTTTACCCTGACCTCGTTGCCTAAAAGAGATGGCACCGGCAACTCGATTTGCCTTAGATGCACAAGGCCAAACGACCCCTCAATCTGCCATGCGCGCACGTTAGTTCTTAACATCGGCCGATTCACCTGCTGGCAAAACGGTCTTGGCTGAAATGGATTTTATGCTGTCCATCTTCGATTTCATGGAAGATCGCTTCGTCTTGGTGGAAGCAGAGCTCGATACCACCGCTTTTTTTATCTTTTTAGCCGGTTTTGTCGCTGGCTTGGTTTTTGTGACGCGTTTCTTAGAAGCTTTCGCGACAAGTCGTGAACCGATTTGCTCAATAATTTTCTCTAATTCTTTGGCCAGCGGTCTGGGCAATCTTTCTTTATGTTCATGCCATTTTTGCAAAAGCTGGATCATGCTGGATTGCGCTTGCCGTTTGGCCTCGAGCGTGACCGTGTGAACTTTCTTTTCGAGACCTTTATAGTTAGTCTCATAGCGCTTCATTATTTTCTTAAGCTCCTTGCTCGCTTCTTCCTTCACGTCGAGAACTCGCTTTTGCAGCTCTTCCAAAACCGAGGCCACCTGCTGCACGATCTCAATATGCTCAACGCTCTCGGGAAGTGACTTAAGAAATGTCGACGAGGCCACACGTTTTCTCCCTGACGTTGCCGTCGCCTTCTTTTTTGTAATGCTTTTTTTATTGCTTGTGACGGATTTGGCTACTCTCGGCATGGCGGTTTCCCTTGGGTGTTTTTACATGTGTTATACAGCGCTTATCCCGTTTTTGGACAAATAAAAACAGTTGGTACACATAGGTTGCAATTTAAACACCAAGCGTTCTCGAAAGTGCGTATGCACCAGTTGTCAACTACGATCTATTGAGGGCTTATTCCTTGCGAGCGTCCCAAGATAGGAGAATTATTGCGAGATCTTGAAGATCCGCAGCAAAACAAGCATTAATACTCTTTTCTTGCCTCATCCTAAGGTAAAATCTACAATATTTGGACTGGCGCCGTTTTGTATTCATGCTATACAAGCCAAGCTATTTAGTAACTCATGGCTCAGTTTTAGAATTATTATAGAAATGGGTAAAATTTGATGAACCTGACACAAAACTCTAAGACCTTTGGCAAAAAAATTCGGGAGCTACTTGCCAAGGCGCGCGGGCTATTTTGGCCGATCTACGGCGCAGAACATAAGATTTGGGCCCCCATGGCCACCATGGTTGGATTAATACTTTTTAATTATACAGTGGCCCGTAATGTCAAAGACGGCTTGGTGGTAACCGCCACCGGCTCATCAGAAATCATCCCTTATCTCAAGGGGAGCCTGGTGCTTCCTGCGGCCATCGTTTTCTTTTTCATCTATGCAAAATTGGCCGGTCTTCTACGCAAGCAAGCGCTTTTTTACGTGATAGTTGGGGGCTTTATCGCGTTTTTCGTTTTGTTTGCCACGGTTCTTTACCCACTCCATGATTATTTACATCCCAAAGAAAGCGCTGACGCTTTGCAGGCCATGCTCCCTGCGGGTTTTAAGGGCCTGGTGGACGTATATCGCGTGTGGACCTTCTCGCTGTTCTACACCATGTCAGAACTATGGGGCGCCGCTGTATCGGCGTTGATGTTTTGGCAGTTTGCGAACGATGTGATTCGCGTTAAAGAAGCTAAGCGTTTCTATGCCCATTTTTATTTAGTTGCCAATGTTTTCGTGGCCTTTTCCGGTGTGGTGGTTAATCGCTTGTCACAAGTGCAGGAAGGACTGCCGGAAGGCGTAGACCCTTGGGGTGTATCGATTAACTACTTGACCACCGTGCTCACCGCCTGCGGCTTGTTGGTACTCGCAATTTATTATTATTTGAACAAATATGTATTTAATGATGAGTACCTGGCAAAAATTGCTGCTGAGCGCCATGAAAAGCCCAAAAAGACCAAACTCAAGATGTCGGTGAGCGAGGGTATAAAATTCCTCTTGCACTCAAAATACCTCGGCCTTATCGCGTTGTTGGTTATTTGTTACGGCGTAACCATTAATCTGGTGGAAGTAACATGGAAGGGACAAGTGGGACGTCAGTTCACCACGGGCAACGAATACACCGCGTTTATGGGTTATTTGTCTGGCTCCACGGGCATTGCCACCATTATCGCCATATTTGTGGGCTCGATTCTCGTGCGCAAACTTGGCTGGCGATTTTCCGCCATGATGACACCAATTGTTCTGGGCAGTACGGGCATTTTCTTCTTCTTGTGTGTGCTTACGCCAGACTTGGTTTCACCCATCGGCATGATGTTTAGCATTTCGCCCCTCTTGTTAGGCGTTTTGATTGGGCTTGCGCAAAACGTTTTGTCTAAGAGCATCAAGTACGCTCTCTTCGATCCGACCAAGGAGATGGCCTATATTCCGCTTGATGACGAATCGAAGATGCGCGGTAAGGCTGCGGTAGACGTGGTAGCCAATCGTTTTGGTAAGTCGGGAGGAGGCTATATCCAAATAGCCCTCTTCGCTCTGATCGGACCCTTAAGCGAAATCGTGCCTTATCTAGCGGTAATCTTCGCCTTCTTCATCGGGGTATGGATGTTCGCAGTCTATTCCCTGAGCGGCAAGTTCGCCCAAGCCTGCAAAGAAAAAGGCGAAGCACAAGTCTAACCTTGGTTGTCGGAACTAATATGAAACCAATTTTCTTGCTGGCTTGCTTGGTGGCTACCGCGCCGCTCTATGGGGGCTGGCTCATCATTAGTGACGGCATACTGGTTATTCACGGAAGGATATCGGTGAAAGACGGCGAACTCGATTTGGATTGCAATGTCAACTCAACGGGTAGTTGGGCCATTATTAAAGTACCAACCAAAAACCAAGATGACATTACGATTTTTGCCGAGGAAATGCTTCGATTGGGGGATGCCCAAATCGAAACTTCGGGCGAACTAAGAAAGGCTGCGCGTGCAGCCAACAACGTCACATTGGTGGAAATCGAGAACACCCTCATCCCAGCCGTTCGCGGCGATTTCGGTCCCGCATCTTTTCTCCATGGAAAACCTTTCGACGTAGAATTCCTTAGCCGCCGTTTGCGGCTCGAGTCTCAGGGCCTCTTCGAAAGCGTAATCCTGAACGATGAATAACATCCACGAACTTTCCTTAACTGCGTCGTCATGGCGAGCCCCTGAAAGGGGCGTGGCCATCCAGTAACAGCCTACTCGCCAATAACTGGATGGCCACCCGCCGCGCTACGCTCGCGGTCGCCATGACGAAGAATATTAGAACTCGGCTTGATGTTGGTTGACGAATCTCACCAATGCTTTCTGTATCGCCGCAGCATAGCTATCTATCCACTCTTGTTCGCGTCCGTTTGCAACTTGTTTTTGTACCCACTGCATATCGGGAAATGGGATGATCACGTATTTGCAGAAGATATTGTTTTGGGCGAGATTGCGTGTGGCCACTCCACTGTAGTTTTGGTCGTCTTTATCCAAGGTAGTATATTCTAAAAGCGTAGAAGCGCTCACCGCGCGAGTGGTGCCTTCAAAAGATGCTTTTTTCCAATCCAGCATCGAGACATTGAGATTTTCTTTACAGCACATCGAAACGCAGGCACCAAGCCTTACCGAATGAAGACATTTGCCGGTATAAGCCGCGTGCATAAAGCGAGCGCGCTGCCTTTCATGTACGAGTTCTTTTGCCAAGATGTTGCCGCTGCAAAAGGTGGTCATGCCGTCTTGCTTATCGTTATTGAACTGAGTGCTAATGAATATGTGGGGAGGGTTTTTATTAATATTGTCATAAATTTCTGGCTTACTTTCGCGTTCAGGTCTCAAATAACTTATCGTCGCATCTGCAGCCTCAAGAGATTGTGCTAGGGCTCTTTGCAATTCGCCCACAAAATATTTGTATGTCCAAGTGCCAACACCCGATTCAAAATATTGATGCGTGGGAATGATGTCTAACATAATTCGAATGCCCTTTAGCGTTACCGACTTAGAATAATTTGTACGCTGCCACGGATCTGTGGCGAAATTAAACGAATACTCTGGCTTCGCTTGCGCCTTGTAATCATCTTTGTTTGCGTAAGAAGAAAGCCCTTTTTTCGTTAGAACGATGTATCCACCAGCAATGACAATGGCATCGCCCTGATCGTCGATATCTTTTTTATCTACCAATAATGGCAACTGCTGTCGCACTTCTTCATAGGTTGGTGGCATGGTCTCATCTATTGTCCCCCTCATCAGACCCCATATGCCGCCTTTGTCTGCGCATATGCCGACCATCGGCATGAGCAAAAAAAGTGCTAGCCCAACAACTACCGATCGATTCCTCATTAACATTATGTCCTCCATTAGAGTTAACATTGGATATCGGCAAAATATCGGGGAAGAAAGTCCTTGCAATAGTGGTTCACAACAGTTGGCCGCTAATGCATCTTGAAGACGATATCCTCGACGGTGTTGGCGCAAACGTGAATGTGTTTGCTAATCTCTTTTAGTTGCGACAAGATCTCGCGCTGCGCAAGAATATCTTTTAGCACGTCGCTCTCGAAGAGAATTTTTAGTTGATAGGAATATTCGCTAATTAAATCATCGTCCATCGATATAACGAGAGCCAGGGCCTCCAAAATCTCATCGTATTTCTTTTCTTTTAATTGTAAAAAACACTGGGTGATAATCGTCATCTGCTGGATCAGGCTAATAAATATTTTTTCATAGCGTTCCAATGGCGCAATATTATAAGTATTTATTTCCGCGTTGAAGTGTTTGACGCTAAGAACGATCCAATCAAGACTTAGATAGGTCCGGCTTATCGCTTCTCGGTCGATGGGAGTGATCAACACAACGTTTAGCTCGAGAAGAAATCTTTTTCTTAGCTGATAGGCGCGGCTTATGATGTCATCGAGCTGGTCGACGGTCTTTGATTTCTTGAAATAGATATTGTGTAGCGTGGCCAGCACCTCCTCTGTGAGCGAGCTTTGCCGATAAAGATTGCCAAAAAAATCGATTTCTTTGGGAAGAAGCAAATTGGAGAGTTTCTTAAAGAAATTGAAGGTTGTCATGTGAGTATCTTTGCCAAGATGGCAGAAAAGCACGCTCCCATCATTATGCAGAAAGGAATATTCAAAAGCCAGCCGACAAAAATCGCGCTGGCCATGCCCCATTTTACATGGCCCGGCCTTTCTCCCGCACCAATCCCCATGAGCGTTGCCGTCGCCACCTGAGTAGTGGAAACGGGAACGCCAACCAATGAGGAAGCCAAAACCACCCCGGCAGAACTCATCTGATCCGTCACCGAATGAATCACCTTGATTCTATACAGACCAAATCCCACCGTTTTGATAATTTTCCAGCCGCCACACAGGGTGCCGAGAGTAATGGAAGTGGCGCATAAAAAAATAACCCACCAAGGAACGGTAAACGATGGGTAGACGCCGCAAGCAAAAAGAAGCATTGCCAACATCCCCATGCCTTTTTGCGCATCATTGGTGCCGTGGCTAAATGCTAGCCACGATACAGAAAAATACTGTGAAAAAACCAAAATCGGTGTGGCCTTAATGGTGACGCGACTGAGGAGCTTATTTATTGCTCTAATTAGGAACAATCCGACGATCAGGCCAGATAACGGAGAAAACACCATACCGACAATAATTTTCATAAAGCCGGTAATCTCGCCGTGCCGAAGCTCAGCTATGCCCCAATGCACCGAAGCATCTCCGATAACAAACAGGCCAGAGCCAATCAATCCGCTCGCCAGCGATGATGTAGACGAATTGGGCAAGCCAAATTTCCAGGTTATAAGGTTATAGACTATGGCCGAGGCCAAGGTGGCAAGCGTTACGGTTTGTGCCGCGTGGCCCGTAACACCCGCGATCTTGATGAGTTCGCCCACGGTGCTCGCAACCGCCACGCCGCCCAACAAAGGACCGATGAAAGTGAAGAGCGTGACAAAACATATGGCCATTCGTGGCGTCATGGACTTTGACGCGATGGGCATGG
>DASPVU010000054.1:0-12919 GCA_035622215.1 Myxococcota bacterium
TACGACCTAACGTACCTCATGCCTAACGTCCCAGTGAAGGACTATGTTGAGTTCGCCAGACGGGGACCGTATTCGCCTTTCTTCGATACAAAACTTGGTAATTATGTTCGGCAATCGAACATTCTAAATCTCATCGCCGAGAAAGCAGGAGAAATCGAACGCATTAAATCAAATCATAAAGAGATTGTTGCGGCCTATGAAAGAGTAAAATTGGCTTTTGACGAAGCGCAAAAAGAACTTCAAGCCGCGGAGGCAGCGTACTCCTCGCTTTCGAAACGCCTTGATACGCTAAATAACCGATTGTTGGATGCCAGCAACGAAGAGGAAAAGGCTGAATTGCGGAAAGCTCTCGATGAAGCGACAAAAGCTAAAGAAAAAGAAGGTCCAGAATATAATGAGAGATTGCGTACTGCGAGAAAACAATTCTATAGAATTACTCCCGAATATGTTGAGGCTAAATCAGTATACGATACTGCCGTCCCTAATATTGATATCCTACGAACTGAAATAGTCTCCTTGGTTGCTATTTTTGAGACCATAAATAGTCTTTCCGCCAATAATTTTGCTGCCAATGAACGGTCATTACAGGCTTTTGAAACCACGACAGTAGGGACAGCAACGGCAAGTTATTCTATTTGGAGCGACGAAGAGGCACGACTTAGAAATGTTCTTTCGACCTACGGAAGACGCGAGTCTTACTTCAGAAATCACTCTGTCGCACGATTGCCAATTCATAATATCCGATTGAAAAAGCCACAGAGCATTTCAACTCAAGGGTCGATTTCAGGTGGCCTAAATGGAAGCACATCAATATCCTTCGCCAGTGTGGGCGCCAAAAGCGACAGTCTTGTGGTCGCTGATGGTGCACAATCAACCTCCTACCCCATCTTCACAAAGGATAATCAATTTGTCACCCCAGAAATGAAAACGCTTTCTGGCGATGGAGCAGGCACCTATAGCAATCTTGTGACACGCGGAGCTCTGTGCACGGGGAATTCGCAGGCGCGGTACAATTGGCCTGTAAAAACGGTCTTCAATTCCGGAGGGCATCAATCAACCATCGAGTTTAAAGTATATGGTTTTAAACCAAGAACGAGCAATGTCTTGGCACAAAGCATTGCTCTCGAGTATGACTATTATGTTCGAAGCGAGCCAACAGGCGCCAATTGTACATTGAATATTAACAAATTTCGTAGCTTTGTCACCGATAACGGATCGAGTGGTTTTCTTTTTTGGCGAACATCGTGGTCGCAAGCCGAGCGCCAACAGATCGAACAATCCGGAATTAATTGCCATATTTTGCTATCCCCTAACGGCGAGAATCCAGACTATAAAGAGCAGGCGAAGCAAGTGGAAGCGTTACGTCAAGCAATGATGCAGGAAATTGCCGCTGAATTCATTTTAACCTACGCCAAACAATGGGATGTTTCTCAGAGACAGGGAGCACTTCCCAAAAATCGCGATGCATTAGTTACCGCTGGTAATGCGCTAGAATCCCTTTGTGGAACAAACGTATACTGCGCACTTGCTAGCATCGCATTAAAAAGCGGCGATGAGCTGTTTGGTTCCCATGCTGATCGGATCAAAAATCGCGACTATCTATCGGGAACTATTCGACGATCATACGATGAAACATCGTGGACGCTCTCATTTGGTCAAGCAGTGATTGACCTTTTTGTTAGCCTCTAATTCCATGAAACGAACAGCACAGCTTGGGGCGATATGAACACAAAACAATTTTTGATTTATGGCGTCATTAGTTTGGGAACTGCTTCGCTGTTATTTATCTCAAGCCCGGGATTTCGGTCATTCAAGTCCAAAACAGCGGTACCGATTCAGCCCCAGATTCGCAACGAAGAAAAAAAGACGCTAGGGCATGAACAGAAGGCAAGAGATAATGACGGTGTTCAATTAATTTTTGCGAGTCCTCAGGAGGCTCTCGATTATGCTAGAAGGCAAAGCGCGTCACCAAGAAAGGACATACTGAATGAACTCGAAGGGTTGGTTGCGCAAGAAAAGGCGCGGTATGAGCGGACATTCAATGAGTACAAGGGTGCTATAAGAGAATATGAAAACTTGTCTTCTAACTTTGATGGCTTGATACGCGATGACGGTCCTTACCGCGCACGATCTGCCTTCGACAAGGAAATGCAAATACAAGCAGAAAAGATTCTAGATTTGCAGCAAAAAGCAAACCTGGCCTACACAGCCTTGATGGCGAAATATGACGACGTCATCGCCACTCTGGTGGCGAAACATTTCTAGGGAGTGGTCATGAAATTAGTGTGCTTTCTTGTCCTATCATTCTTTGTCGCGGGTGTCGCTGCTTTAGAAAATGATGTGGATTCCAAATGTGAAGGACTTCTCAAGATCATTGGCGATGTTGGGTCCGAGCCTATTCAAACGCTTTATGCGTATAAGAATGGCGGTCATTGGCGAACTAGCGATATACACCGTGGTATTTTTTATACGTTAGAGCCTAAAGACATGGTCCGCTATGATTTTTCGTGGACGATTACCAAACCGAGGCTACGGGAAGAAACAATGAGTGATGGGTCCTTGGCGTGCGAAATCCCCATGTCTTGGCAACTAAGCCTTCACCCTCCAACGACAGTTGTCTTTCCGCCAATTGCTCATGGCCAAAGGCAAGATCTTCCCTTATACGAAGTCACTACATTCGCAGGCATCTATTTGGCTAAGAGCAAGTTTCCCACGGTTGTACCTGACCATGTCCGCGTTTTATGGCATCTGAGCGAGAGTGACATTCCTACTGATGTTGCAACGGAAATATTGGCTGGTTACAAACATATAAATAATAATGTTGCCATTGTTAAAGATATTATGGACAGGAGCAACGAAGTACAATTAATCGCTCTCCATATTTCAAATAAAGAAGACATCTTGCAGGGTAATCAATACTGGTTAATTGCCAATGCAGATGCGCACCGATCGATACTCGACGGAATTTATGAAACTCCACTTTCAAAACATAATTTATGGCTGCCCTGGTTTAAAGCCGGGCAACTGGAATGGAATAGTAAGACGCCGGTGGAAGCGTATGAAACAACGGTCTTGGCAGGTACCGATAGCGCATCGGTTTTCGATCATCAGCGAAGCCAATTTTTACCGGAACCAATACTCGGACAAAATAGGTCGCAAATGGTTTACGACGCAATTGCGCCTTCGGTATACGCCTTTATCGACGAGTTGGAACCTCTATTCGCGCATTTATTACTCAAGCAACCTTATGGCTACAAATTTTTGACATTTTCGATCTCTCGAAATGGTGAATTCGAATTACGGAAAGCCGAATCGATTGCCGATCCTGCTCATCTCGGGCTCCCGAGTGCGCAAGAACTCGGCTTCGCCCATGCCATGGACATTACAGCGTCGCTCAAGCTCATTGAGCATAGCCTCGCTTGTCCCGCTTTGTTGTATTTCATTTGCTCTTCCCTTAAATAGGTCGACTATTCGCGGTCAGATCAAATGAAATACAACAAAGCGGTCCTGCGCGAATCTATGCCCAATGAACTTGAGCGACGCTTTAGGCAATAGGATGAATGCGATGAGAAATGTGTGCAGGTGGTTAACAACTGCATTGGCTTTGCTTGCAACAGGCTGTGAAAAAAATAACGAGAACAAAATTCACCGATTTGAAGATCCTCAAAATGCACAGCTGATGGCGAACCAAGTATTGAGTGACGACAAATGTGAAATGCTTGCTGATAGCATTTTTGGCCGCAAAATGATCTCTGCGAACGCCGATGATTCCAGTGCCATTCTATTGGAATTCAAATGGGTGTCATCGAAGGATACGACCAAGGAGCAAAAAGGCAGCTGTTATCTTAAGTAGTCCATTCGAATTCGTGATAAAGCTATCTTATTTGTTAATCGAGCTTTTCAAATTAGCTATTTGAGACTGACCTTCTTAGGGTAAATATTCTACTCTTGAAGCCACTTAATTTCTGGGGGGATTAATTATCCTTGAAAAAGTTTCGAATCTTTTCTTCAACTTGCTCTTTGGTCATTGTTTTGTCGGCACTGCCATGAGCCCCCAACTTCTCGCCGTTCTTAAAATACATTATTTGTGGAACCGTAGAGAAGCCGTATTGGGCCGGATATTGTGGATTTTTTTCAGTGTCTACAAATAGAAACTTAATGTCTTTTCCAAACTTCATAGCCATTTTTTTCATGATGGGCATCATATATTGGCAATATGGACATTGTTCCTTGGTAAACATCACAATTAAGTTCGGATATCGTTGCTCAAAAGTCCCACGCTGCGATGGCCGCTTTTTTGGATATAGTTGTTTTGCCGGTTGTGGCGATGCCATTTTTGTGGGCATAGCTCTTGGTGGCGACACTTTTTCGACGGGTGACGATTGGTATGGGCAACTACCAGAGTATGAATCTTGATAAGGCCACGCTTGAGAATAAGGATAAGGATAATATCCATCATAACCAGGGTAATAACCAAAAGCACTCAGTGCCACGAAACCCACGCATAGTGACGTGCAGACTCTCATCGTTGTTCTCATATATAATCTCCTAAAATTGAATACCTCTAGTGGCATATAAAAAACGACTAAAACAAGTGCTTAGATTAATGCCCTCGTAAAAGAGCGCTAATCTAAGCTGGAGCGGAATCATTATTTTGGATGTCTTAAAAGGCCCAAGGCCAATGACATCGGTTTAGTACAAAAAGCCATAGGGCATGATGGGTCTGACAATCACTGGACGGGCTACGGGGACCACTTCAGCACCAGAGCAACCATAATCAACGGGCGGTGCGACAACTTCTTCTGTTGGCATTACCTCGCTGGTTGCGGATCCTGATCTCACAACGCGATTGATTCTTCTAAAGGTTGGATGATAGACGACCTTGGTAAAATGTCGTTCTACCAGATTCCTGTGCTTCTCAACCGTATGGTGTCTTTCGCTCGGTTGCCATACGTGTCGCGTAGTATGGTAGTCAACGACGTCCGTCGCTACCTGTCTTTCTCCGGTGGGCGTTACTTTGACTGGTTCGGATAAAACTTGGTCAGGCATTTGCACCCTTCTTGCCGTATCTGCATCAGGAGGGATCTCGCAGGTTCCAGTTGGGCAGCCTCCTTCTGAACCACCGGCAGCAGGACAGCCACCAGTTGGGCAGCCACCATTTTCTTGGTCTCCATCTTGATCAGCCATAGCCTGAGCTTTTTTGCTTAAAACGTCCAAACCGTCATTGTCAAAAGCTTGAACATCATGTCCTAGCTGTGGTCCGCAACCAGCGATAAACAATCCTGATAAGCTAATAAAAAGCACTGATGCTTTAATACATTTGCTATTCATAAAAACATGCTCCTTTATTTTAAGGCTGATGTGTATATTTATTATCTAAATTATTATTTAATCTCAGCCAATGTTAATCAATAATGACTTTTATGCTTCTGTGCACGTGGCCTGATCTTGTTGTGAATATAATTATTAATAAATGCCTTTTTAAACTTATGCCAAGCCTCTAATTATTACCTGAATTTTAAGACCGGTTCTTATATAAAGATCATGTTTTGGTGCTGGTTGGTGATATTGTTATATTTAGGTAAATAGTGAAACAATGCGGGCCTAAGTGCCCTTATTTTGAGGATAAAATATATGAAAATCACATCGTTAGTGCTCTTGGGACTGAGTTCTTTTGCGGCTCACCAGCTTTGTGCCTAATGCTCTTGTTGCACTCCGTGATTACTGCATGGACTCAGCTCTAGGGGTCTCCATTGGTGATGATCAGAAGCCACTGGTGTACAACCTCCTCCGCCGTTAATTTGGTGATCGAGAAAACTCGAATTTGAAGCCGCTGTTGGCGATGCTCTTTGGATGGATCTTAACCTTTTCGCCCTGTTCTTTTACGCTTACTTCTAGCGCTAATCGATCGCCGAATATGGCGCTGAGATCTGGGTGAGACTCGGGAAGCACTAAGTCGTATTGGTATTTCTCGACGCCGAAAAAGCTGGCTAGAGAGAATCTTCGGTATAAGTTTAGAATGTGTGTTTTATCGTTGATCACCAAGTGAATCTTTGCGTGGGATGAGCGCAGGCCAAAATCTACCAGTTTAGCCTCGTGATTTTTTAATCGCCCTTCATAATTTCTTACGGTGCTTTGTGAAATGGCGGTGTCAAGCGGACTAAGAGAGCGACCTTTACATTCGCTGTTGGGAACAAAGCTCCATTTTTTTTCCCAGAGATTTTTTCGGTAATAGCCTCGAAGGCCCTTGGCATCGGTGCCCTCAACGATTAGCTCGCGCATATGATTGCCTTCGCCGATTTGGCGTATGGTGATGTTGTCCGAGAGTGTCGCCCTACCCGTCAATTCCAAGGGATGTTCTTGCCAGACTTCATCAAACGGCAAAACTCTTACCTTCGGTAGGTGATCGCCATCAACGAAAGAATATTTTAGCGCGGGATTTCCACCCTCGGTGTCAATGTCAGCGAGACGAGTAATGATCTTTGGCGTGTACTGGCCGGTAACCCAGTTTCGTTCATAGCCGATAACCATGATGGTCGATGCGCTAACCGAGATATTGTTGGCGATAAATGACGTCGTTTCGGTTTCAGGTAAAGGAAGTATTGTTTTCGCCCACGGCGGTGACCATGGGTCATACTTGTGGATATCTTGTCCGTTTTGGTCGAGCGCATAAAGGGTGGTAACGCCCGTGCCAACTGGGTGGCGCCTTAGGAGCTTATCCTCGACGTAGTTGTTGTAACGACCGCGATGGGAAATAGCCACAGCACGGGCATTTTTTGGAATTACTAGGCGACGCTCCATAAACATATTTGCCACGTGCTTGATCACGGGCAATTTGAACCATCGATCTATCCAGTTGTTTTCTTGGCAAATGTCTACCACGACATAAGGATGCCCTTCGGCTTGTGGACGTGCAGCGGCTAACACTGGGTCGTTGTCGTAATCGCACTCACACTGACGGAACTCTCTTAGCACTTTCTTGTAGTGCACCTGATTAAGCTCATCGACCACAATCAAATTTGCGCCGTCGCTATCTATCGTCACCGGGCTTCTGTCGGGAAAACCATCGAAAAATAGCGGCTCCCATCGCGCTCTATCCTTCAATCTCGCCCAAATCATGTTGTCTTCTATCGCAAATTCATGGGTGTGGTTAAACGACCGCGTTTTAGATTTGGTGACGGGGTGTTCTATGGGAGACGGTGATCGTTTAGTTTGCGCGATCTGAAGATAGGCGAGCTCGCGTAAGCTAACTAGACTTGGTGGCGGAGGAGAAATTACCACTGCCGTTTTGTTTCCGTGGGTGAGTCGAGCTTTTTTCGCAATCGGAGTGGCAGAAAACTCATCCTGCTGGTCGACACTCGAGTTCTTAATTGCTTTTTGCGCAATTTCTTCGCTGACGACTCTCGCAGTTTTGAGGTTGGGATTACCGATAGCTGATGTTTTCGCCATGATGCGGAAACATCCGAGAACTCCGAGATAATCCGGAACGCTGTTTCATCGTGCGATGATATTCTGTGGCTTGAACTTCGCATTGTAACAAAATACGGGAAAACCGTCTCGACAAATACTTTTAATAGCTTCAGAAGTTTCTGAACGATATTCAGATTTTTTGGCAGATTAAGCATGAGTCTTCAAGTCATAAATGAGTTGGCCAAGGTCACAATGCTCAAAGCGGCAGCAACCGGCTTTATGCGGATATTTGAAGAGACAGCGCGTAAAAAAAAGTCTTTTGATGTTGCTTTATCGGGCGGCGTCACGGCAAAGGAATTTTTTAGCTTTTTAGTAAGTGAGATCCGTGGGCATAAAAACCTAGATCAAATTCGGTTTTTCTTTAGTGATGAGCGCGTAGTTCCTTTGGAGAGCGAAGAGAGCAACGCGGGAAATGCGTTACGAAATCTACTGGATCCATTGTCGATTGCCCGCCGGCAGTTTTTTCCCATGTATGATGCAAAAAATAGCAGTCAGGTTTGTGCACTCCTTTATGAGAAACTCTTGGCTAAAAATTTGGCCGTCGATAAAGCGGGTTTACCGTGTTTTGACCTGCTCTATTTAGGAATTGGCCTTGATGGACACATTGCTTCCTTATTTCCTAATAGCCCACTGGTAGATGCAGCCACAAATCATCAGGGCTATGTGAGCGTGGCAAATATGCCAGGCGTTCTCTATGAACGCATCACTCTCATGCCCAAGGTTATCAATGCGGCAAAGCATATTCACGTGATGGCATTTGGGGCAAAAAAGGCGCCCGTCATCAAGAGCATTCTCATTGGTCCATATACACCAAACCTATTTCCTGCACAGCTCGTGTTAAGGCAAACCCTGAGCCAAGTTGTGTTGTTCCTAGGAGACATGGGAGAGTTATAAGTATGGTAACGAATGTAGCCCACCTCACTGATCTTGCGGCATGGCACGCACTTTCAGCCCATTACCCGAAAATTCGAGGTAAACATCTTCGAGAGCTCTTTGCCAACAGCAAAAAGCGAGGAGAAGAGATGGCTGTTGAAGCCGTGGGCATCTATTTTGACTACTCGAAACATCGGGTTACCGACGAGACGCTTAGCCTCCTGCTACAACTGGCTACCGAGCGGGGACTAAAGGATCGCATTCACGCGATGTTTACGGGAGAGAAGATCAACACTACGGAAAATCGCGCTGTGCTGCACGTCGCATTACGTACACCCAAAGGACGGTCAATTATTCTGGACGGTAGAGATGTCGTGCCAGAAGTCCATGCCGTGCTCGATAAGATGGCGGATTTTTCCGAAAAAATTAGAAATGGCACGTGGAAGGGCCACACGGGCAGACCGATCCGTAATATCATCAATATTGGCATCGGTGGATCTGACCTCGGCCCAGTAATGGCATACGAAGCCCTGCGGTATTATTGCCAGCGTGATTTGACTTTCCGTTTTATCTCTAATGTCGATGGCGCCGATTTCGTCGAGAACACCCGCGATCTTGATGCAAAGGAGACGTTATTCATCATCTCATCAAAAACTTTTACGACTTTGGAGACCATGACCAACGCGCATACAGCTCGTAAATGGTCCTTAGAAACCTTGAAAGATCCTCAGGCTGTCGCAAAACACTTTGTTGCTGTATCAACCAATGCTCAGGAAGTGGCTAAGTTTGGTATTGATCCGGCAAATATGTTTGGGTTTTGGAATTGGGTAGGCGGTCGCTACTCAATGGATTCAGCTATTGGTCTTTCAACCATGGTCGCCATTGGCCCGAGCAATTTTCACGCAATGCTTGATGGATTTCACCAAGTTGACGAACATTTTCGCACGGCCCCTTTCGAGCGCAATTTGCCGGTGCTTATGGCATTACTTGCTTTTTGGTATAATAATTTTTTTGCGGCAGAGACGGCAGCTGTTCTTCCCTATGCCCATTACTTAAAACGCTTTTCTGCCTATCTGCAGCAGCTCGTCATGGAGAGTAACGGCAAACACGTTATGAATGACGGAACTAAGGTCACCTATCAAACAGGACAGATTATTTGGGGTGAGCCTGGAACCAAGGGTCAGCATTCCTTTTATCAACTTATTCATCAAGGGACCAAACTCATCCCCTGCGATTTTATCGCGTTTAACGAAGCCCTAAATCCCATTGATCGCCACCACGATTTGCTGATCGCCAATGTTTTTGCCCAGGCGGAGGCTTTGGCTTTTGGCAGGACGAAAGAAGAGCTGCGTCGAGAAAACACGCCCGCGTGGTTAGTACCGCACCGGACCTGTGAGGGCAACACGCCATCGAGCATGATCATCTTGCAAAAACTTGATCCGCGAGCATTAGGAAAACTCGTGGCACTCTATGAACACAGCGTTTTTACCCAGGGCGTGCTTTGGGGTATCGATTCCTTTGATCAATGGGGTGTCGAACTGGGAAAGGTGCTGGCCACGCGCATCGTCAATGAAATTGAAGTTGTCACCAAGGAGAAACTTGATCATGATAGCTCTACTAATAATCTTATTCAGCGGTACATGAGCTCAAAGAGAAAGGCCAATTAGCATTGCGGAGTAAAAGTCATGAAGACGCATGAACAACTCGATCCAACGATTTTTCTTATTTTTGGTGGGGCTGGCGACCTAGCTTGTCGCAAGCTTATTCCTGCCATGTTCGATCTATCATATGACCGAAACCTCCCTGATAATTTTTCAATTGTAGTGATTGATCGCCTTAATCTCGATGATGAAAAGATTCGCGAGCGTCTTCACGAAGGCGTCAAAAAATTCTCACGGCGAGCAAATCTTAGGGCTAAAGAGTGGAGCCAATTCTCTAAGCACATCCATTATCTCGAAGGCGACTTCAAAAAATTACAAACCTATAAAGCGATAAAGGAGCGATGCACGACGCTGGAGAAAAAATGGGATGTTACGGCCCACCACATCTATTATATGGCCACGCCGCCAAGCATGTTCGGCGAAATCCCAAAGTATCTCGGCAAGGTTGGACTGGCTCGCGATCGCAAATGCGCACGGATCGTGATTGAAAAACCCATTGGTTATGACCTTGAATCTGCTCGGGCATTGAACGCTGTGCTTGCTGCCAACTTCGATGAATTCCAGATTTTTCGCATTGACCATTATTTAGGCAAGGAGACGGTTCAGAATATTTTGGCCTTTCGTTTTGCCAACCCCCTCTTTGAGCCGATTTGGAATCGACGATATATAGATTATGTCACCATCACTGCTGCCGAAGATCTCGGCGTAGAACATCGCGGCGCATATTATGATCACGCAGGTGCGCTTCGAGACATGGTACAAAATCACCTGTTGCAATTGCTTTGTCTTGTTGCCATGGAGCCCATGGTTTCTTTCGAGGCCGATGAGATTCGTAATAAGAAGGTGGACGTTCTCCATGCCGTCCGTCCAATTAACCAAGAAAAGGTTCATGAATGCGTTGTACGCGGGCAATACGGTCCGGGCCGAATCGATGGCAAAAAAGTATGCGGCTATCGCGATGAAAACGATGTATCGCCCGACTCGCAAACTGAAACATTCGTTGCGCTTAGGCTATTCCTCGACAATTGGCGCTGGCAAGGCGTGCCTTTTTACTTGCGTACCGGAAAAAGACTGACGAAAGATGCTTCGGAAATTATGATCCAATTTCGCCCGGTACCCCACCAGAGCTTTCCAGTTGAGGCCACCCTCGGTTGGCAATCATCTCGATTGATCTTATCTATCCACCCCGACGAGGGAATAGTGTTGCGCTTTCAGGCCAAATATCCCGGAGCAAAGATGCATCTAAGCTTTGTCGACATGCAGTTCAATTACCAAGATGCTTTTGCGGTGGCATCGCCCAGTGCTTACGAGACGCTATTATGGGACCTCATGAAGGGCGATGCCACATTATTTATGCGAGCCGATCAGGTGGAAGCAGCTTGGCGACTGTTGATGCCGGTTCTTGATGCATGGGCAGAAATCCCTGAAAGCGATTTCCCCAATTACGCAGCAGGAAGCTTTGGGCCGGAAGCTGTACAGGGCCTCCTTGAAGAGGGGCATAGTTGGCCTTTACCTACCGATTTAAGGCAAATTTGCGAGAGAACCGAAAAAAAAGAGCCAAAAAGAGCGGTCGAATAGTATGAAAACACGCCCTAGCCCGGTTTTACTCTACCGTAGTCATCTTCGTATCGAGTGATGTCGTGTTCTAAAACTAGACCAAAGGCAAATTCAAGAACGCAAGCATCATTTACCGCAAAGATCCTGTGTTTTCTGTTGACGGGTACATAAATAATATCGCCGGCTTTCGCTCGATGGATTTGATTGCCGACTTGAGCGTGAATTACACCGGAAATAACAAACCACACTTCGCTTCTGAATCGGTGGCTTTGTAAGCTAAGTCTAGCATGGCGATTAACGAACAGTTTTTTAATCCAGAAAGTCCTGGTTTTTTTTAGGATAGCATAGCCGCCCCATGGTCGCGCGACTTTATTGTATATTGTCATCGCTTTAAATCCTTTGTTTTATAGACTTATCTATCAACCAGGAGCTAGATTGTATTTTGCCACCTTCGCCTACATTAAAGACCATTTCGCAACCAATCCGTTGGCAAATCGCAGTTTCTGGAGTATTGTCTTTCAATCTATCTCCACCATTGGCAAATATATTCGGACGAATGTCGTGTAGCTCCTGACATACACTCATGTCAGATGGGTTTTCCTGGTGTTTTGTTAATACCACTGAATCCACATATTCTAATGATTCAAGGATTTCTTTGCGTTCATGCTCCGGCATAAATACATATTGCTTTTTCTTCATTAACCAATGATCATTATTTAGGATAACAATTAAGTAATTACCCAAGGACTTGGCATCTTTTAATAACCTTACATGCCCGATATGAATCGGATCGAAGCCTCCGCTAACCGCGACAACAACACGTTTGCCATTCATAACAATCTCATTACCAGTAGATTATTAATGACGTATTAAGGCCACGCCATCATCGCAAGCATTATCGTATCAACGGATCCACGCGCGATCTTTATTTCTAACTAACATTTGCCACAGAGCCCGTTTTAAAAGCCCAATCTTTTCAAGAGAACGTCTAGGCCCATCTTAGCAACGCCGATTACTCGATCCCCGCCACCATAATATATATATACTTGCTCATTGACCAAAATGGCGCCACACGGAAAAACCACGTTGTCAACTATGCCAATTTTCTCGTAATCCATTTCAGGCTCAAAGAGTGCCGCATCGGTATGAATGATAACCTTGGTTGGATCATTGAGATCCAGGAGTGCAGCTTCAATTTTATAAATGCCACCGGGCAAAGCCACACGATGGTAAAGCATGAGCCAACCATATTTGGTTTCAATGGGTGGTGCGGCAATGCCAAACTTTCGATTATCCCAATACTCTTTTCTGGGCTTAATCAACGAACCGCGGTGCGTCAACCATCTGTTTTCACCAAA
>DASPVU010000055.1:0-4007 GCA_035622215.1 Myxococcota bacterium
TTACGCGTGATCGGGTCACGAGTAGGCTCTTTGAGCGCGAACCCTTGGCCCATCCCGATGCTTTGGGGTACCTTATCCCTGCTAATCACAGGAGATGCGTTCTCACCCGTAAATATCCTAACCCAAATATCGTTTCCTTTATTTTGGAGCTCAAATCCAGGGCCTAGGTCTGCCGTTTCTTCTGCGGCGTTTGCTTGTTTTAGCGAAGGGCTAATGAGCGCCAATGCCAATAATATGTTAATAATTCTCGTAAAAATCATTTAATATCTCCTCGCATGTGTTCGACATTATGGGTTATATGTAATAATCATCCGAGCTTGCGGCAAATTAATTTATTTGATTATGATCTTTTTCGTGGTTTGAGTAGGAACACAGCGAGGTGGAAGATTAATGACGACCAACCATATTTTTGCCTGCGATCAGCGAGCTCTTGAAGTAAGCAATTTGGCGAAAGAGATTCTGGCGGATGCTTGGGTCGTGATACAAACTATGAGCCTCAACCTCGCCGAGAATTTTGAGACCTCCCGCGCTATTCTCGATGCGAAAATCATTGAGATCTCAGATAAGAAGCCGAAAAAGAAGATCATTCAAGGTGAAGGGGTGGGTTTGGTCGATGCATGTTTTGATGCCATGATCAAATGCTATGACCAGGACTATTGTTCGCTAGATGCCATTTCCATCGTTGATTTTACGGTTAATGCCCACTTGGAGCATGGCAGCAAAAGAAAATCCGATGCCAACGTCACAGCAATGCTGCACGTGCAGAATTCACGGGATCATGAATACGTGTTTAAGTGCACAACGCCATCGATTAGTCATTCAAGCGTGGCGGTGGTGCAGGAAGCCATCGCATTTTTTATCAACGCGGAGTTGGCCTATACGCGCATGCACTATGCTTTGAAAGATGCACAAGCGCGCGGGCGCCATGACTTGGCGGCTCGTTTCCAAAGCCATATGTGCACCTTAGTTCATGCCACGTCTTATGAAAATTTGGTAAAGACGCTCCGAAAAAATGAAAACCAATAAATCTATCCCGCCTTCTCGGATCTTGTGCGACATGTTTATAGGAGAGCGGTAATCAGTGCTAACGGAGACTCTTATGCACTTCGAAAGGTCGAACGAGGCTTTTACTTTTAGCGATGTTTCTTTGGTACCGGCCTATTCGGAGATTCTGCCCTCGGAAGTGGAAATTTCGGTCGAGCTCGGTGAACGGTTGAAACTCAATGCTCCCATCCTTAGCGCTGCCATGGACACGGTGACCAATTCCCAGATGGCTATTGCTATGGCGCAGGTGGGAGGCCTGGGTGTAATTCATAAAAACATGGATCCGGCGGAACAGGCGCAGGAAGTTTTTCGCGTAAAAAAATACGAAGCGTGGGTGATTGCGAATCCCATTACCATTACGCCCGATGCCACCATTGCCGACGCCAAAGTTCTGGTGAAGGAACAATCGGTAAGCGGATTTCCGGTGGTGTCCAGTGAGGGTGAGCTATTGGGCATGCTCACGGCGCGGGATATTCGTTTTGCCGAAAGCCCTTCTAATTTGGTTTCAGAAGTGATGAGTAGAGAGCTGGTTTTTGCCCATTCCGACGCCGACACGACAATTTGCTTGGATCTGATGAAAACCCGGCGTGTGGAAAAATTGCCCTTGGTCGACCAAGAAAAAAAGCTCATGGGTCTGGTGACCATCAAGGACATTCACAAAGCGCAAACATTTCCCGATTCCGTTCGCGATGCCCAGGGCCGGCTGTGCTGCGGGGCGGCTGTTGGATGCGGTGTTGATCTAGAAGAACGAAGTTACGCTTTGGTGAATGCGGGGGTGGATGCCTTGGTGGTGGATTCGGCTCATGGTCATACACGGAACGTTTCTGATGCAGTGAAAAAACTCCGATCATGGTTTAAGGATATTTTAATTATCGCGGGTAATGTGGTGACAGCCGAAGGAGCCATATTTTTGCATGAGGCCGGCGCGGACGTGGTTAAGGTTGGTGTGGGGCCAGGTTCAATTTGTACAACACGAGTGGTTGCTGGTGTCGGCATCCCACAATTAAGCGCCGTTATGAGTATTGGCCAGGCCGCCAAGGAAAGAGGTTTTACGGTCATTGCCGACGGTGGCTTGCAGTTTTCTGGCGATATTACCAAAGCGTTGGCGGCGGGTGCCCATGCGGTGATGACGGGCTCATTGCTGGCTGGTACCAAAGAAGCTCCAGGTGAGCGACTCTTGTTCGGCGGCCGAGAATTTAAGGTTTACCGAGGCATGGGAAGTCTATCGGCGATGGCCAGTGGCTCTAAGGAGCGGTATGGCCAGCCAAGGACCGAAGCGGTGAAGCTTGTGCCCGAAGGTATTGAGGGGCGCATACCCTATAAAGGCTGTGCCTCAGATGTGGTTTATCAGTTGATGGGTGGCTTACGCGCCGGCATGGGCTATCTTGGTGCGAAAAATATTCAAGAACTTCATGAAAAAGCGCGCTTTGTCCGGGTGAGCATGGCGGGGCTTCGCGAAGGCCATGTGCACGACGTTACTATCACCAAGGAATCGCCCAACTATTACATTTCTGAATAGCGGCAGGTTAAAGCAGTTTGCACGAGCTTTCGTAGAGTCGGCACCAAATCCTTTTCGAACCAGGGGTTTTTTGTGAGCCAGGCGTTATTGTGCCAGCTTGGATGAGGGAGCGGCAGGATGTTTTCAGGAAGGCAGCTGCGCCATTTTTTTACCGTGTCGGTTACCGACTCACTATCGAGATAATAGTTTAGCGCATAGCTGCCAACCAAAAGCGTGAGCGAAATACGCCGTAGATGCGGCAGGATTTGCGGGTGCCAAATCGGTGCACATTCCTCGCAGGGCGGCAAATCCCCCATGGCGGTTTTTCCCGGATAGCAAAACCCCATGGCTACCATGGCAAATTTGGTCTCGTCATAAAATTGCTCGCGATCCACGCCAAGCCACATCCGTAAACGATGACCGCTTCGATCGTCGAAGGGCTTGCCCGATTGCCGGGCAAGCATGCCGGGAGCCTGAGCAATGATCATTATTTTCGCCTCGGGATGGGCCTGAATGACGGGCTTAGGTGGCAGGCCCAGAGAATTTTTACATATCGTGCACGCTCGAACTTCCTCGAGCAGAGCTTTAAATGACTTTTCTGACATAAAATTCGTAAATATCCGCCGCCACACAAGGCCGCAATGAGGCCCATCCCAATTTCATACGCTTAAACCCATAATCGAAATTATGTTAACCTAAGATTTAGGCAAAGACCCGTAAAATTGGTTGCTGGGTCATATTTCTCGGATGGGAAAATTGGTTTCTAGGTTCTCTGAAGTTGCAGGAGGTTCGCTATTAACGGTGTGCGTCGGTGAAAGGCATTTCTTGATGTAGTTGATGCATTGATAAACACCGTCTCTGAAGCAACAGCATCCAAGGGTGAAGGCCCTTACGCCACAAACAGCCAAGGGAAGCGACATCAGGAAACAGCCAATAACGCGGCCCACTGTGCGGCTGGTGGTCACGACGGCATCGTCGTCCGCATCGGATTTGGGCAGTCCGGTAACGACGATGATTATGCCACCAACCAAAGATACCATCACCACGCATCCAACGTAGGCCATAATCTCTGGATTTCCTAACGCTCTTTTTAGCGCCAAGGGCAAATGGCTCAGGCGAAAAGTCAGCTGAATGTTATAGATTTCTGCTATTTGCGCGAGCCTCTCGAAGCCTCGTGGCCCCCAAAACTCAGGGATGCAATAGTATTCCCGAAAAGTAGTATTGAGTTCGCTATTCATTACACTCTCATCAACTTCGCCTGGTATTTGTCTCTCAAGCTCATCGATCGCATATTCGAAGTCCTCTTTATCGTCGGCAATTTGCTGGTCGCTCTCATGATACATATACCTTGAAAGCTTACGAGGCGTGGAAATCTCCCAAGTATGGTAATTCCGTTCACCATGAGCTTCGACCAGCAGCCTCTCTCTGTCTTCAAGGTTCGCAGCGTTGCCAGGTTTTTTAATGA
>DASPVU010000056.1:0-4405 GCA_035622215.1 Myxococcota bacterium
GCCGGTTTTATGCCTGCTGCGGGCCTGACATGCTGCGTCGCTCATCGCGCTAATATACTGGATATTATCGCTCTTCGCTCCTTGCATCTCAGCCTCCTCACGACGGCATAAAACCGGCCTAATCAGCTAGGTTTGGTATGAGACAACATGATTGCTCTCGCATCTTTCGTGGGGCGCGCATATGAATCGCGCTTGCTTGACAAGAGAATACGAGAAACATAGTGAATGCACCGGTTTCTCGTTTTTTTGTCGGCGCGCAAGAATATGAAGCGTTTATATATCGTTGGGTTGTGCTCATTCTTATGTGCCGCGTCTCATATCCTTGTAGCGATGGATGCTCCTCCACGGATATCAGATAAATCCACCTCCACCAGCAAAGCGAAAAGACGATCGCCCGCCTACAGTAATGATGAAACTTCGCGAAAAAAACTAAAAACCGACAAGCGAAACCATCCTGCTTTGGCACCGGGTGTGCATGCCCTTCCTAGCAGCTTGCTCAGCGCTCCACCGCCACCAAGGCGAAACCCCGTCGTTCAGCCTCGCAGCGCGATAGTTCCAACGCCCGGTACAGTGCCGCTATTGTCGTTTTTCCCAAAACCAATTTCGCATGAAAAACAGCAACTGGTTAGCCAAGATGGAACACGAAATTGGCAAAAAATTTGGCACGACCGTTTCAGGCAAAAATTGTCTGTGCCAGTGACCTCAACACGCGACGCGTTGGCCGACCTATTCTATGACATATTTACCGATCGACCAAATACCAGCGCTTTGGATCGCGAAGATCAAATTGCCATGTACGATGGGCTTCTTGATGCGATCGAAACCCATGTCCCAGAGTCTCGGTTCACCAAAAAGGTTATCGAGAATATGCGCGATATCCGGCGCTGGGAGCGCGCAGGAATAGAGCATAAATTCGATGTTAATGATCTCAGTCTAGCGTCTTCAAAGATCGCCGCGCCATCAAGTACGGCTTCGAGGCCTGATTTCATGGATTGGCACACTTGGTTTGAGGAGAATAAACAGCCAGAGGAACGGAATTGCGCGGTCAAAACATTAATTCTTGTTGAAGATCATCGAGCCGAGCCAAAAGACCTTGTTGTCATCTTTATGGAACTGCTAAAAGCCATGGACAGAGATTGGCCAAACGCCGCGTTCCGTCCAGCGATCGAGGATGCGCTTCTACTACGAAAATGGCAAGCTCGAGGCCTAGAACTAGGCCGTTCTCTAACAGATCTTGAGACTTAATATTCCCAAGCGCCTGACACTGAAATGAGCGCGCCCGTGACATAGGCCGGGCTCTCGGTCAAGAGCCACGATAAAACTTGCGACACTTCAGAAGGCCTACCAGGTCGACCAAGTGGTAAATTCTCCGCTATCTCTTTTCGTTCGGCATCTACGGGATCATTTGCTTCGATCAAACCGGGGCATAGAGCATTCACGCGGATGCCAAATCTTGCCATGGCGCTGGCGAGAGATTTGGTAAGGACAACCAGGCCAGCTTTAGCGGCGCAATAGGCCGTAGAATCTACTCTTCCTTTAAGCTGCTCCGCTCCGGAAAAAGCAAAGTTCACTATATGGCCCTCTTGCGAGGCGCGTAAATATTGTTGCGCATAGAAGGTCAAATAGAACGCTAAATTAAGATTGAAATGAACCTGTTCTCGCCAATCAAGCGGAGTCACATCGGTCAGTGGTTTATGGAGCATGGGGCCTATCGTATTAATCAAAACGTCGATGCGCCCATGTTTGGCTGCGGTCTTTTCCATAAGCTCCCGCGCACGAGCCTCATCGCTGAGATCCTGAGTAACAATGTCGAGTTGGTCAGGAAATTTGCGCGCTGACGCCACCAAATCACCCAGATTTTGGTTGATTTGCGCGACCACCTTATAACCGTCCCCCAGTAACTGAGCCACCAAAGACGATCCGATGCTAGTGCTTGCGCCAGTAACAATAACAACCTCTCTCTTCATATTCTCGTTCGCTCCTGTAAGACCATGCCACTCACTTATTTGATGGAGGACATTATTATGAGAAATCGTATTATCAACGCGATGCTTGGTTTTTTTATCTGCTTGGTCGGCTCAGTCACGGTTTTTGCTTCGGATGCCGTTATCACCAACCAGATCAATTTAGAAACGAGCTTCAAAATTACTCGCCGTGGAGAAAGCCTGGTAATTTCTCGCGAGGGCTCTTTTAAAGAGATTATTATTAACCGCAGTGAAATAAAAAATGCGGGTCGTTTTGCGAAATATGATGAAAATAAATTTCCCATTGGCCTCGCGGTTTCCGGTATTGGCGAAAACCTGAGCTTCTATTATGACACTATAACCAATGGAGAAACCCCCTTAAGTTCTTCATTCACTGAAGTATGTGCTTATTATCATTTTACGGGCGCGTTTTGCGGCGAGAGTTCTACCTTTGACAAAGGAGAACGCAGCAAAGGTATGCGCCTTAGGCATTTAACGCGCCATCCGATCTTGCTCATCGACGAAAATCTGACAATCATTTCCGATAAGAAGAAAATTGTGCTCGTGGAAGACGCCGGCCACCATCCCATCTCAATAGATAGTTATACACAACATTAATGCGAATCGGCGAGTTCGCTACTGTTATTCGGTCTCGCCGGTAAGCGCTCCCCGCACCAGCATCTTAGTCTCAATCAGATCGTCGGACCTTTCTAAAACCTTTTGCAATTCCCGTAAAAACGATTTTCTGAAATTGGCCTCGGTTTTGCCATGGAAATAATCTGTCACTTTTTGACCCGGTTTGGGCTTTTGCAAGAGCTTATCAACGGTTCTGAGCAGGTAACCGATGACACGTTTTTTCTGCTCTAGGCTCGCGTAGTCGAGCTCCATCACCGCTGCCAAAACGGCTCTTAAACTTCTCGCAACCTCTAACACGCTAAATTTGCCTTCTACGATGTTATTGTAGAGCTCGACGTAGCGCTGCTCTATTAGATCATCGTCCCTTTCATCGTTGGATTCTTCTACCGCTGGACCCGCGGCTTGCCCTGTCCTTGCCGAAACAATAGGCGCATAGGCTAACAAGGCGGTAAAACACATAAAAAAAGACGTATTAATAATCAACTTCATATAGATTTTCCCTAGTTGGAAAAGGATAACATCGCGGTTTTGCTTACGCCGCTCGCCCTAGATCACTCGTTTACTTGGTTTCGCAATTGCAGACGTCGAAATTCCATCCGGGTACAGTCTTTTTCATAATCTCGACCTGCTGACCTTTATAAGCCCAGCAGGGCATGAAAATCGCACCGGCGTAAAAATCCGGCCCCTTCACCGAATATTCTTGCCAGCTTCGGGCATCAACCGCAAAGTCCTGCGATTGGCCAGCTTTCAGGCGGCCCATTTCCGGACAGGCATCATCTCCCGGACAAACCGCCACATTCATGGTCGAGGGACCGATATCGCAGGTTCTCGTAACCCTGATACGATCTTTCGGCACGTTTCCTTGCGTGCCGATAGTAAAAGCTGCTCCAGCGGGATCGATCGCTAACAAGCTTCCCGCAACAAAATATAACCCTGCAAAAAATATTAATTTGTCCATATATTTCGCATTCCCGCTCTTTTCGCATTGACGTCTGTGTCGCCCCGCCGCTTGACCGCGGGGTCCAGCGTCCCGCCAATTCCCTGGATACCGCGGTTAAACCGCGGTACGACACTAATTCCCGCTATTATTTGATTGCCGGGTTTATATAATATTTATTTTATTGAGCGCTGGTGTTTTCAGGCCTGTATTCTTTGACCGCTTTTAACGCTTTTTCGCTATCAAATATCCCGCCGTTAGGAATCCATCTCTTGGTCTCTTCGGTAAGTTCTAAGCAACTTCTTACCGCCTGGCAAATTTCTTTGGCGCTCATATCAGGACGATGCGAGCGCAGGAAGCCCAGAAAACGGGCCATGTACAATGACGCAAACGAGTTGCCTGTCTCTGCTTTGGCGGCTATGTTTATTAACGGACCAACATCTACATGGTTTCTAAGTTCCTTATTCTCTCCGTGACCCACGGCCCAAAGTACGTTTGGATAGGCAAAATGTTCATCTTCTTGGCCCACTCCGTATTTAGGATTATTCCCTTGGTGTGCCGGCATCACCAACAGCACATCGTTTTTCTTGGCCAACGCAAACTCGTCTGGACAATTAACCACGTTAATCGAATACACCAGACAGATAACTTTCGCGCGCCCGTTAACGGCTTCGGCAAAAACTCTCTTGAAGGCTTTTTCCTCAGCAACACCACCCAGTTCTCTATTTATCTCCAGTTCAACTGGATACCATTTGCTGTACGCATAGGCCACTTCATCCCATTTTTCCGGCATTGTATCCGCGATTAAGGCAACAACCCGCGATTGTCGATAGGCTCGGACAACCTCGGCAATGGAGGTAAGCTCTTG
>DASPVU010000057.1:0-3561 GCA_035622215.1 Myxococcota bacterium
AATGCTTCTGAGCCAAATCTGGCGACACCTCTACTCAATTCAGGAAGTGCCGCGGTGGCAATCCACACGGCGAATACGCCTGTCGCAAATTGGGCCAGCCGGTCAGCATTGTAGTAATAGCTAATTTGACCTTCGTCCAAAAATGACGCGAGCTGGCGTAGAACAATGATGTTTAATTGGTAAACAAAAATGCCAAACAGGGCGGGCCCGAGCAAGCGCAAAAATGTCTTCATGGTTTCTGTGTTTATGGACCATGACGGCAAAGCCCACAAGCCAACACGCATAAGGGCAAGAACCATAAGCGCAACCTGTAGCAGGCCTCCGACCAAAACACCAAAAACTAGCACCATAACGGGCGGAGAAAAATGTTCGATCCAAAAAATCATGGCCAAGATCTGTGCCACATTTAATAGAATCGGTGCGGCCGCCATGGCAGCGAAACGCTTGTAACAAGCGAGATAGGCGCCAAATAACGCCACTAAGCTGATCATCAGCACATAGGGAAATAGCCATCTGGTCATGGTGGAGGCTAGGGCGAGTTGCTCGCTATTATCGGCGAAGCCACTAGCAAATATATGCACCAAGACCCTAGAGCCCAACATGCCTATCAAAGTAACCAGGCCCAGTGAAATCAAGAGCAAACCAAAGGCATCGCGAAAGAAAGCGTGGGCTGTAGACACACCATGAGTCTCTTTGGTGGAGACATAAACCGGCACAAAGGCCACGCTAAATGCTCCTTCACCAAAAAACTGCCTGAGCACATTGGGAATAGTAAACGCGACCACATACGCATCGGTAATCGCTCCCGCACCAAAAATGTGGGACACCATCACATCGCGCACCATGCCAAACACACGCGACAAGAGCGTGAAGAAAACCTGAATGATGGCACCAACAGTGATGCTTTTCCTGTCGCTAGTTTCGACAACGTTAACTACGGGGCTTTGGACTATTTCATTCATGAGTGCCATACCAGCGCGAAAAAACCTCAAAGAAGCACAACAACAATAAAAAATTAAACTAGTTTAGATAAAAAAGCGCGTAACAACTACGCGCTTATTCAAAAGAGAGACCACGGCCCTATTATTCTTCGGGCTCGTGTGACTGAGGCAATTTGCCCTTAAGCGCGTCGCCCAAAGTCCCCATACCCGATCCGCCCTTCTTTTCGCCCTTTTTGCCAGCCTGGTTATTTTGCTCGGCCAGATAGGCGCGATAGTCCAAGCCTTTTTCTGCTTTTTTCACCGCCTTGATCGATAGGCCGATTTTTCGCTCTTCTTTGTCATTATCGATGATCATGACGTCCACTACGTCTCCAGGCTTTAAGAAAGAACGCGGATCTTCCACATGTTCATCAGAAAACTCCGAGACATGGCAAAGTCCATCGATACCAGGCTCGATCTCGATAAAGGCGCCAAAGTCGGTTACCTTGCTCACCTTGCCGGTTACACGCGCTCCACGCGGATAAACTTGCGGGATTCGTCCCCAAGGATCTTCGTGCAATTGCTTGATACCGAGAGAAAACCTCTCATTGGGCACATCAATATTCAGCACCACGGCTTCCACTTCATCGTTCTTTTGGAACATGTCGGATGGATGCTTAACGCGCTGAGTCCAAGAAAGGTCGCTAATGTGCACCAGCCCGTCGATACCTTCTTCGATGCCAATGAAAATACCAAAATCAGTAATATTGCGCACTTGTCCACGAATAACCGTGCCGATGGGATATTTTTCTTCGAGCAAGGTCCAAGGATTGGGTTCGACTTGCTTCATACCCAAGGAAATGCGCTTGTTTTCCTGATCAATGTCGAGCACCAAGGCTTCGACTTCGTCGCCAATATTGACAATCTTAGAAGGATGCTTGACCCGCTTGGTCCACGACATTTCCGACACGTGAATCAGGCCCTCGACGCCGGGCTTAAGCTCAATAAAGGCACCGTAATCCGTAAGCGATACCACCTTGCCCTTAACCCGAGCTCCCACGGGGAAGTCTTTTTGGGCCATCTGCCAAGGATCTTCTTGAGTCTGCTTCATGCCCAAGGACACACGCTCATTTTCTTGATCGTATTTGAGCACCACCACTTTCACGGTCTGGCCCACTTCAAACAGGCCGTTAGGGTTTTGCACGCGCCCCCAGCTCATGTCCGTTACGTGGAGCAAACCATCAACGCCACCCAAATCCACGAAGGCGCCATAGTCGGTGAGGTTCTTCACCACACCTTCCATCACCGCACCTTCTTTCAGGTGCTTCAAGGTTTCCTTGCGTTTCTCCTCGCGATCTTTCTCAAGCAGGACGCGGCGGCTCAACACAATATTGCCGCGCTTCTTATTGAATTTGATCACGCGAAACTTAAAGCGTTCACCTATCAATTTTTCCAGATTACGAATCGGCCGTAAGTCAACCTGGCTGCCCGGCAAAAATGCTCGCACCCCAATGTCAACTTGGAGGCCTCCTTTGACCCGGCCAATAATCACGCCTTCTACCACTTCATCGCGCTCACACGCTGCGCTGATTTCATCCCATACTTTGAGGCGGTCCGCTTTTTCCTTGCTTAGGACCATGTGGCCATACTCGTTTTCCCGAGTCTCCACCAGCACATCTACCTTATCGCCGACTTTGATCTGTGGCTCACCATTGACCATGGGAAATTCGGAGGTGGGTATGAGCCCTTCCGATTTATAGCCTACATCAACCAGAACAAAGTCCTTATTGACCGACAAGACATGAGCCGAGATAATCTCGCCCTCTTGCACTTCGTCACGAGCGTATTCTTGTTCTAATAGTTCCTCAAAAGACAGCTCTTTATCCGCCCCTGAAGCATTACCTTCACTTCTCATATTAAAAAATTCCAAACCTTTTGGCGGCAAGACTGCACACCACAAGAAGCCAATAGCCTATCTAGAAGATGCCCTCTAAATTTATGTTTGAACTACTGGGCAAAAGTTAAAAATCCATAGTCATGTATTTACTATTTGAAATGACTTGTCAAATCACTCGTAATCTTTTTATGGAGGCCTTATGAGTGAGGTGGAAATGAAGAATTATGGACAACCTTTGGTAGCTATCGTCATGGGCAGCCAGAGCGATGCCAAGTCTATGAAGCCTTGTCGAGATATTCTAATGTCGTTAGAGATTCCTTTGATCGCACGGGTCATCTCAGCTCATCGAACGCCCGAACAAACCGGTGCATTCGCCAAGAATGCATCTGGTTCAGGCATCGAAATAATCATTGCCGGCGCTGGAGCGTCGGCTGCCTTGCCAGGTACTGTGGCTGCCCACACCCATCTACCGGTCATCGGTGTCCCATTAAACGCCACGTCCTTGGGCGGACTTGATGCCCTATTCGCCATCGCCCAAATGCCCTCAGGAATACCCGTCGCCACCATGGCCATCGGCGAAGCTGGCGCAAAAAACGCTGGCCTCTATGCCGCAAGAATCCTCGCGCTCACCCACCCCGATATCAAAACTAGATTGCTTGCTCACAACGACCGAGTCTTCCTCGACGCCAAAGAAAAAACCTCCCTCGATCCCTTCTCCGAGTAAAATTTGCCCTCTCCCGCGTG
>DASPVU010000058.1:0-11379 GCA_035622215.1 Myxococcota bacterium
TAGGCAACCCAGGGGTGCAATTTACGCACCAGGTTCTCTGATGGCGAAAAGCCGTGACCCGCTCCCTGTCCACTTTTCAGAGGAATAGCAAGAGCCAAAATAACGCCCGCCAGAGTCGCGTGTACGCCGGAATGAACCAAGCTCAGCCAGAGAGCTGCTCCCACTAGAAGATATGGCCCATAGCCAAGGACGTTAAAGCGATTGAGTAGAATCAAAATGATTACGCAAGCAAAGGCCATCACCAGCGACAGTAGTGAAAGCTCGGCGGTGTAGAAAATAGCGATGATAATGATGGCGCCCAAATCATCAAAAATAGCCAAAGCGGTTAAAAACACTTTGAGGGAAGCAGGCACGCGAGAGCCAAGCAGGGAAAGAATACCTAGGGAAAACGCAATATCAGTGGCTGTGGGAATGGCCCAGCCACGCATGGCATAATCATTGCCCCAATTAAATGCGCTGAAGATTAACGCCGGCACAAGCATGCCGCCGAGGGCGGAGAGTGCCGGAAGAATTACCTTGGACGGTGTATTAAGTTCGCCCACCACAAGTTCACGCTTAATTTCCGAGCCCACCAAAAGAAAAAATGGCACCATCAGCCCGTCGTTAATCCAATGAAGTAGGTGTTTGGATAAGGTGTAGCTGCCGATTTGAATGGTTAGTGGCAGCTCAAAAAACTCTTCCACATAAGGGGCTAAGGGTGAATTATCTACGACGATGGCCACCAAGGCTGCGACAAACAAGACGATGCCGGCCGAGGCCTCCATTTTTATGAAATTTCTCAAGAAATTTAATGGCAATTTAATATCCTCTGAAAATAACCCAAAAATTATCTAGTAATGAATATTTATCCACGCAACATTAAATTATATTCCTCCTAACTGCGGTAATTCACTGTAATTGCTTTAGTTTTCCCTGAGCGCATCCAATATGCCATTGATAAATGAGGGTGATTGCTCGCTGCCGTAGCGCTTAGCCAATTCTACGGCCTCATTAATGACTACCCGTGGAGAAATCTCTCGCTTTACTTGCAGCTCAAAGCAGGCAATGCGCAGAATCGCCCGATCGATGGCGTCCATTCGACTCAGTTTCCATTTCGTGCTCGCCTTGTCGAGTAGGCGATCAATGTGAACGATGGACGAAATCGTACCTTTCACCACTTCGATGATAAATGGCATGTCTAATTGCGCTTGGTCCCTGGGGTAAAAACTGCCCAAGAAATTTCCCAAAACGGCGAGTAGATCAATGTGGTTGATAAATTCTGGCTCGGTATCATGGGTGCGCGCGAGCACGCCCTGTAATTCCCATTGGAACAGGACCTGCATCGCCACCTCTCTCGAAAGTCGTCGTCTCTTCATGATCGAGCTTTATAAGACCTTGTCTAGTTGCAAAAAGAGGGAGCTTAACCCTATAGCCGCTTTTGCTGCGTCAAAGCCTAAATTGCCACATGGACCATCGGCACGCTCAAACGCTTGTTCTAGGGTGTGCACGGTGAGGATGCCATTGCCTAACGGTAGGCGGTGCTCGAGAGCTACTTTTAGCACCCCATTTTGCGCAAGCCGCGCTACGTGCTCATAGTGATCGGTTTTGCCCTTGATGACCGCACCTAGTACGACAAACGCGTTCCAGTGGTTGGTGGACGCGATTTTCTTTAGGGCCAGAGGAATTTCTAAGGCCCCCGCGACCTCGATCAATGTGGTCCGGGACGCGTCGATATTGGCTGAAGTAAAGGCTCGCTTTGCCCCGTCAATTAGTCGCGATACCACAACGTAGTTAGCTTTGGCGGCGATAATCACGGCGTTAATCGCATCTTTCGCAAAAGCTTCCTGGCCCAAACTTGCATCGGGCGCCAATATGCGCATGAAAGCTACCTCACTCTAAACCGATGGAAAAATAGGTGTTGGCAATGCGCGCAATTTCGGCGTCTAGCTGCCCAACGTCGATGGCGCGGACTCCCAGGTCTTGCATACTGCGGCAAATGCTTGCGTTCTCAAGCAGACTAATTTCCCCAAAAGCCTTTGCTGTTTGTTCACTATGACAAATGATGGAAACATCGGCCTCGCCTTTTGCGATGCGCGTCAATGCGTGAACCAAAGCGTCGTCGCTAGTTTGTAGAAGAGCCTGTGCCAAAAAACGCTTAAATATATTGCCACCCGAGTCCACTGCTAGGCGAACGGCATTGGCCTTGGCTAGAAACTTTTCTTGGTGAAAGACATCCACCGACACCTGGTCGAAATAGCGATAGCTCGTCCACACAAGTTTACCGAAACGAGAAGGTAGTTCTTTAACGGATTTGGTCATGACACTTTCCGTTTGTATTCGGTAGAAGAGCACTTCTTCTATCGTTACTACCGGCATGTCCATGGACTTCGCAAACTTGACCCGGTCTTCGCCTGTGGTCATTGAACCGTCTTCGCTCATCAGCTCGCAGAGAACCGCGCCGGGCTTAAGTCCCGCTATGCGCATGAGATCGACGGAGCCTTCGGTATGACCCATGCGATCGAAGATGCCGTTTTTGCGTGCTGAGAGTGGAAACACGTGTCCCGGCCGGGCAAGGTGACTGCTTTCGGCGTTATCGGCGATAGCCACTTGGATGGTGTGCGCACGATCACGAGCCGAAACTCCTGTGGTGACACCTGTCTTAGCTTCGATTGACACGGTGAAGGCCGTTTGGAAAAAATTGGTGTTGTCAGGGATCATCAAGGGCAAGCCCAACTCATCAAGGCGACTTTTGGGCATGGCCAAGCATACTACTCCACTGCCCTTTTTAATCAGGAAGTTCATGGACTCAGCGGTGATTTTCTCGGCCGCAATCAACAAATCTCCTTCGTTCTCCCGGTCATGAGCATCTAGTAAAAGAATAATTTTGCCATCTCTTAGGGCATTTATCGCACGAGCAAAATTGGGAGTCATATTGGCTAAACCGCAGTTAATGGCAAATTCCATTTGATTATTAGTCATGATGCTGTCCTTACGTGATGTGAATCATCTAATCGCCGATAGAAATGATGAAGATAACGCCCGATAATGTCGGTTTCCACATGTACCAAATCGCCCGTGCTCCGAGTTTTAAAATTGGTCCCCCGAACGGTTTGTGGCACCAAAAAAACGCTAAACCAGTCGCCTACGACCTGGTTTACCGTCAAACTCACGCCATCAAGCGCAATGGAGCCCTTGGGCACGATCATGGCCATTAAACTAGGCATACATTTAAAGCGCATCGTTTTGCCATTTTCCGACGCTTCTACCCACACAATTTCCGCGACACCTTCAACATGACCTTGCACCAAATGGCCATCGAGCGGATCCCCCATGGCCAAGGCCAATTCCACATTGACTAAAGCGCCCGGGCCAAGGTCTTTAAGCAAGGAAACCTCTCGTGTCTCGCGTCCTAGATCAAAGCCTAGGGTAGTGGGCCTCTTTTTGTCTAAATGACTCACTGTCAGGCACACGCCATTGATGGCGACGCTTGCGCCTAAAGTTTTTAGGTTGGCAAACTGCGAGCAGGTAATACATAAAACGAAGGAAGTTTGGTCATAGCTGCTAACTTCGCCGATCCCTTTGATGATCCCGGTAAACATTATCTTTCCTACTTATCGGTCAAAGTTCTGATTGACATGTTTTTAGGGTCCGAGCCTAGTTTTTGTAGAGCAAAATGCAAGGCAGGCCTCACCGCATGAGGGCCTATTAGGAGAGTCATGATCGGAATAAGTTATTGCGCAGCTTTAAGCGGCTTTGTGGCCACCAAGGTCAGAGTGGAAGTTGATATTTCCCGCGGACTTCCAGCCTTTCAACTCGTGGGTTTGCCCGAGAATTCGGTGAAAGAAGCCAGGGTAAGAGTTCGATCGGCTATTATTAACGCCGGTTTCGAGTTTCCGCGCGGAAAGATTTGGGTCAATCTCGCTCCCGCTGATGTGCAAAAAAATGGCACGTCTTTTGATTTGCCTATTGCGCTGGCCATCTTACAGTCCGCCGGTATTATCGCAAAAACCAAGCTGCAAGGTATCGCGGCCGTCGGCGAGTTGTCGTTAACGGGTGAAATAAAGGCAGTTAGGGGCATGCTAATCCTTTCGGAATCGATCAAAGAGCAAGGCCTAAACACGCTCTTGGTTTCCGAGGACAACGCACAAGAAGCCAGTCTCATTGAGGGTATTACTATAAAGGTCGTGCGCACACTGGGTGAAATGGTCAGAGCCATAAATGCGCAAAAACTAGATGAACTGCCAAACCCACGAAAAAGCCCTATTAATAATGTCGATCACGGCGCACTCGACATGGCCGATGTGGTTGGGCAGGAAGAGGCCCGCCGAGCACTTCTCATCGCTGCCGCTGGCAATCATAACCTATTATTTATCGGTGGCCCGGGCAGCGGTAAGTCCATGATGGCTCATCGTCTGCCTACCATATTGCCTCCCTTATCTTACGAAGAATCGGTCACCTTAACCAAGATCTATTCCATAGCTGGTCATACGATTGCTGGTAGGCTGATTAATCAAAGGCCATTTCGCTGCCCGCATCACTCCACCACCAAGGCTGGGCTTACGGGCGGAGGCAGCAAAAGTATTCGTCCTGGGGAAATTAGTTTGGCCTGTTATGGGGTGCTTTTTTTGGACGAGCTTCTAGAGTTTCCTCGCACGGTTTTGGAAGTTTTGCGTCAGCCCCTCGAAGAAGGCCAAATCACCTTGAGCCGGGCGAGCATGTCAGCGACCTATCCCGCCGAGATATCTTTAATAGGCGCGCTCAATCCCTGTCCTTGCGGTAATTTCGGTCAGGGAAAACTACCTTGTAGCTGCTTGCCGCAATCAATCGAGCGATATCAGAGCCGTTTAAGCGGACCACTCATTGATCGTATTGATCTGCACGTGCAGGTGCCACCCTTGGATTTAAATCTCATGACTGCCGACACTTCGAATGAAAGCTCTCGATCCATGCGGGAAAAGGTAGTTTCGGCGCGAGCCTTGCAGAAGAAGCGATTTGGCGGTGATATGACGAACGGAAAAATGGATCGAGCCAGAGTAAAGGAAGCCGCTAACCTAACCAATGCAGCACTCAGATTCCTCATAACCTGCGGCGAGAGCCTCCGCATCAGTGCCCGCAGTTTCGATCGCATCATCCGAGTGGCGCGCACCATCGCCGATCTAGACAATTCCAACGATATTCACGAACACCACATAGGAGAAGCTTTTCACTACCGCCCCGTCAAATCCCTTATCAAGGTATAGCGGGTGTTTGTCGACTAAAGAAATTTGAAGGGCCAGCAGTTGTAATATTTTTTGCGATGGACAACATATTCGCAGTTTCTAGTATTAAAAGGGTCTTAGAAAGATGGAAAGCACATCAATAGTGGCCAAAGGGCTCGATGACGTCATAGTGGGTGATACGGTTCTATCTTCTGTTAACGGCGAAAAAGGCGAGCTGATTTACCGAGGCTATAATATCGACGAGCTTGCCGACTGTAGTTTCGAACAGGTCTGCCATTTATTTTTGTACGGCGATTTTCCGAGTGGCGATCAAGAACGCGCCTTGCGCGAAAGACTGGCTGCACGCTACATGATTCCGAAAGAAGTGGTGGATTTCATCTGCTTTGCCAGCATCATCGAACCTCCCATGGCAACCTTGCGCACCGCCGTGTCTATGCTTTCATGTTTTCTCAAGGAGGCTCGCCTTGATAATGAAGAGGAGCTTAGAGAAACCGCCCTGCAACTGATTGCTAAGATTGGCACGATTGCGGCCGCCATCGGCCGTGTCAGGAAAGGCCAGCTGCCCATCGCACCCAATGTGTCTTTTGGCTATTCGAAGAATTTTCTTTATATGTGCAACGGGGAGGTGCCCGAAGATATTGTCACCAAAACCATGGATACTTCTATGGTACTTCACATGGACCACGGCTTCAATGCTAGCACTTTTACCGCTCGTGCTGTCACGTCATCGCTGTCGGATATGATTTCCGCTGTGACTGCGGCCATCGGCTCGCTTAAAGGGCCTCTACACGGGGGTGCCAATACTGCGGTCATGAAAATGCTCATGGAAATTGGCGGTGTGGAAAATATCGAACCATGGTTGGAAAAGGCTCTCAAAGAAAAAAAGAAGATCATGGGTTTTGGTCATCGCGTTTACAAGGTCCTTGATCCTCGAGCCAAGCACTTAAAACGCATGTCGAAAGAATGGGGCGAGCGCGCTCACGAAAAAAAATGGTTTCAAATGAGCGAAAAACTCGAAGATTTGATGATGGAGAAGAAGGGGATCAACGCTAACGTGGATTTTTATTCCGCGTCTACTTATTACACCATGGGTTTTGAGCCCGACATGTACACGCCAATTTTTGCCGTGGCTCGGATGGTAGGCTGGACCGCCCATGTAATCGAACAATTAAAAGATAACCGCATCATGCGCCCAGAGGCCAACTACGTGGGCCCCATCGGCAAAAAATTATAGAAATTTTTCGCCAAAAAAATCCCAATTGAATATATAGATCTTATATGCTCTTAAGTGACACATTCATGCATTCAGAGTGGTTCGGCAACTTTATCGTCATGGCGAGCCCCGGTTAGGGGCGCGGCCATCCTGTAGCAGCCTGGCCGTCAATAACTGGATGGCCACGGAGGCTTCGCCCCCTCGCCATGACGAAGAAACTTCAGAGGGTGTAGTGGTCTGCGCTGTTGGGGGCACTTAGTGGGTCAATCATATATAAAAAAATATGCCAGTTTCTTGCTGATTGCATTTCTTCTGCATGGTCCTGCGATGGGTTTAATCGTTAAGCTCGCCGACTTGCATACCATGGCTAAGCAAAGCGACATCGTGATTCACGGGTATGTGGGCGATCAGAAGGTAACGACCGATGATCTTGGGCGCCTCGTCACCTTGACCGAGATCGCCGTCATCGATGGCCTCCATGGGGCACGGACCGGCGAGATTATTACGGTTTACCAGGTCGGGGGGCAAAAACATGGTTTGGTAATGCCCATCATCGGTGGTCAACACTACGTGGTAGGTCAGGAATTGTTTCTTTTTGGCCTCAAGATGGGGGATGCCTACGTAAGCTATGGTGCAGGTCTTGGTAAACTTGATGTCGTGAACGAAAATGGTCACGAGCTTGTGATCGAAGACTTGGGCAATGTTCGTGCGGTGCGGAGCGCATCCGGAAAATTTGATACCTTTGAGCCGAGTCCATTGTCATTTCCTAGCAAGAGAATTCTCGCAGATGAAATTCGCCAAATGATCAAGGCAAAGTAAATTAGTTAACCAACGAGCCCGGGGGGGCAGGTGAAAAAGGCGTGTGCGGTATCTTTGGTGGCTTTATTGTCGTCGGCAACTGGTGTGAGCTATCGCTTCATTTGTAACGGCATACTAGCCAATGGCGATGTTCGTAGCGACGAGTGCGGTATTTGTGATGATGAACACGCCGCGCGATGGGGAGACCCTCACATTGCCGTGGTCGTTGATGATCAAACACTACCGGCAAAAATGACCAGAGCAGATTGGCAAAGAGCAGTCAGCCAGAGCTTTCAGGCTTGGGAAAGTATCACTGGAACAAACTTGCGATTTATTCAGCAACCGAGCCCAAGTCCCCATGAGTTTGGCGCGAATGACGATGTGCATGAGATTTTTTGGATCACCAAATCACAGGAATGGCGCAAACTTGTGGGCAGCGGAGAGTTCACTACTTTGGGCGCAACCCTTCCTCGTTATTCATGCGGCGGAGCGCGCGGCGCTAAGCGCACGATTTTTGACGCCGATCTGGTGTTGAACGGCATTAAGCATATAAATTGGAAAGTTGATTGCCCAGATGAAGAGGATTGCACTTCAGTGCAAACCACTCTGGTCCATGAGCTTGGCCATTTCTTTGGTTTGGATCACCCATGTTTGATGTGTAACACGTCGATCATGAGTGCGCGGGCTGGCTTTAATCTGACATATCCGGTCCTAGACGATATGGAGGGACTTAGAGTGCTGTATCCCGATGGCAGTGCGGGTGGGTTTGGTTTCCCCTGTAAAGAAGACAAGGACTGCGATCGTGAAAATCGCTGTATTGCCGACAGTCCCCACAGATATTGTTCCCATGACTGCAATGATGATGAAGAATGCTATTTGGGGGCGGTTTGTAAGGACAATCAACTAGGTAAAATGTGTGGCTTTATGAGGGGCGAAAGTTTGCGCCAGAAAAAAGAAGGTGAAAATTGCCTGGGCACGATCTGCGAAGAGCCTTTGCTGTGCGCAGGAGCAAGCGAGCCCAATTTCTTTTGCTACTCACCGTGCGCCGAAGAAAAAGACTGTGAGCCCGATGAGGCTTGCGTTGGCCTAGATGATGGCGGTGGGGTATGTGTCACCATCAAAGCTAGGGGCGAGATTTGTAATCATCGTGACTTATGCGAAGAAGAGCTTTACTGTGTGTTTGATAAATTGAGCTCGGGCTTTTGTTTAGCGCCATGCGTGGCCACGACCACCGCGAATAACGGCTGTTTTGCGAGCGAAGTGTGCGAAAAGATTGAGGGTGTTGAACTCTGCCTACCAAAGAATCAGGCCCTGATGCTCGATGAAGCCACCGATGGCTTTATTCCCAATGAGAGCGAAGCCAAGGCGGTCACTGATAAAAAGGAAGACAAAAAGCTTGCTCCCGCACAGGGATGCCACAATATTGGCCAGCACGAAGACGATGGCGGCTTCTTTATTCTCTTCTGCATCCTCGCAATATTACTCGCCCAAACGCGGGGTAGGAAATCGCTCCATCTGCCCGAAAATTAAGAGAAATATGTATGGCCTACTAGGTTCTGTTGACATTTTGTTTTCGGATTCCATTTTGAGGATGATTTTTCTCCATTTGGCTTCGATTTTGCAGGTAATATCTGGCATATTTCCAAAAAATCGAAGTCAAATGGAGGAAAATCAGACCAAAATGGGGCCGGAAACAGAATGTCAACAGAGCCTATGGAAGGGCCTCCCTTTTAATTAGACAATCTCGTTCTATAGTCCGGGGTAGTGATTTACGATAAATTTGACGAAGGGCTGTGGCCCACCCATCGGTTTATCGGGTAGAAGGAATTTTGCTAATGATTGACACTGAACACAATAAATTTGATCAGAACGCCGTGATAGACGAAGAAAGCAATAGCGCTGATAACTCGCTTTTGCCACCAGAAGAAGTCAAAGAACTCGATTTGGCACAGGCGGAAAGTAAGGCCAGCACGGCCATGCACGAGATCGATCCAAATCTGATTGACTTAAATGCATTGTGGGTTGTAAGGCGCCTTCGCGCCAAAGGGCATGAGGCTTATTTGACTGGTGGCTGCGTCCGGGATCTGCTTATGCAGGTAAAGCCTAAGGATTTTGATGTTGCCACCTCCGCCCGCCCCGAAGAAGTAAAAAGCATTTTTAGGAATTGTCGTTTGATAGGTCGCAGATTCTTGCTGGCTCACGTGGTATTTCCCGGCGGCAAAATCATCGAGACGGCGACCTTTCGCGCAAAGCCAAGTGAGGAAATTGCTGAAGACGAGAGCGGCGATGACCTGCTGGTGATGCAAGACAATGTTTTTGGCACCATGAAGGAAGATGCGTTCCGGCGGGATTTAACGATAAACGGGCTATTTTATGATCCGGTAGAAGGAAAAGTAATTGACTACGTGGGCGGTAAAAAAGATTTAGCCGCTCGTTTAATCCGTACTATCGGCGACCCAGAAATACGCCTACAAGAAGACCCTGTGCGAATTTTGCGGGCCATTCGTTTTGCCAAGCGCTTGGGATTTAGCATCGAAGAAAATACGCTTTCGGCTATGAGAGAATTTTCTAAGGATATGTTGCGTTGTGCGCCAGCGCGTTTGCAAGAGGAAGTTGTACGACTTTTGACGTCAGGTAAGGCCAAAGAAAGTCTTCTTCTCGCTCTGGAAGTCGGTGTGCTCGACATTTTGATGCCTGAACTTTTGGAGGGCATGGGGCTTCTCACGAAACCACAGGAAGGTGTTGATGCCGAGGAGCCAATCAATACGGCAGAAAACGACGACGCACTTCGATATTGGCATGACATGCTCGAGGCGCTTGACCAGATATACGCTAAGGACTGCAATATCGCTTCGTCGGTCGCTTTTACCGCTCTACTTTTACCCGCCTATGCTCGCCTCGAAAAAGCCTCGGTCAACGAACGCAATTGGATTGATCGTCTCTGCGTCAATTGGTCAGAGCGTATTAGATTAACCAGAAGAGATCAGGATTTGATCAGGATTTTGCTTTCGGCTATTCCCTTGTTTTCATTGGATAGAGTTCATCATAAGTCAGCGCAATATTTAGTCAGAAAGCCTTGGTTTAGGGAAGGACTTTTAACCTATATTGTTCATCTAGTTGCGAAAAAAGCATCACTTGAGCAAGTAAAAATTTGGAAACTACTAGCTCATGAGGCCGACAAAATCTATAAACAGGACAAGCGAAGTCTAAGGCCTCAGCAGACTAGGTTTCGCAAGAAACGATTGCCCTTGCGCGGGCAGCACCGGCGCTATAGAAGAGGGCCGGCTGAGCAAAGGCAAACTAATCCGCCGTATTAGAAGAAGCTGCTCATGCTGGCGTTGTAGATTTGTCGTGCATCAATAGTTTGCGGCGGCATTTCGGCCAGCTTCTTAATTATATCAAGATTCTTCTGGATAAGTTCGAGATATTCTTTAAATTTTTCTTCGTCGTCGTCGCCGGGATTTTTAATCATTTCATCAAAAACAAGTTTGACGGTTCCCCACAATATTTTATTAGTAACGCCCATTTGTGGGTATTTTTTCATAATATTCTGGGCGGCACGCGAGACTTCTTTGGCTTTTGCTGTGGACTGACCATCTAGGGGGAAGAGATTTTTCAGCGGATCCACAACTTGCTGTTGCACACTATTTGCGTATTCATTAGCGTCTTTGGAGCCAAGGCCAATGGTGCTGAGCATGTCGACGATCGAGAGAAAGAACAGGCGATTGAGTCGCTTTTGATATTTCGGATCACCCCATGGCCGATCGAATTGTCCAAACATTATTTCATAGATGTCGGCAGAAAGACCAGCGACGGACTCTGCCTTCATGATTAGCGACTCTCCGGTTTCCTTAAGCGTCAGCCGATACGTGGCGATCCATTGAGGGTAATTTTTAAGGAAGTTGGTTAAGCGAAAATCTATACGATTGGGAAAGCTAACGTCGATCAATTCACCGCCAATTGGTTTTCGGTGCGGCTCGTTATCTTTCATGTACGTATATTCGAATTGCACCTTCGCTCGCACCAAATCGAATTTAACGATTTTTTCGGGATGGCCCGCCACCGGCCATTCTAGCGTTCGGTTGATGGTATTCATGATCCAATGAGGCTTTTTCGATATGGGTATGCCGATGATTTGATTTTCATTTTTTGGATCATATTCGTAACGAT
>DASPVU010000059.1:0-8513 GCA_035622215.1 Myxococcota bacterium
TCGAAAGTCGTCGTCGCTCATCGGGCTAATATGCTAGATATTATCCCTCTTCGCTCCTAGCCTTTCGAGTTTCTCGCGACGGCTATAGGCAAGCAAAATCAGGGGAACTTGGTATAAGAGATTTCATGTTGCACTATGACCATAAGTGGCTATAATATGACTAGATATGACCATGTGAGGTGAGAATCAATGAAATCTGTCAATATTGCCAAGTTTAAATCAGAGCTGAGTAAGTATTTGGGGTATGTCCGTAAGGGCGAAGAGATTCTGGTACTTGATCGAAAAGCACCTCTGGCACGAGTGGTGCCTATATCTACCCATGGTGAAAAACTCAAAGTAGAAGAATCGGAAGAGCCAGCAGCGAAATTGTTCCAGCTAACGATCAAGCCGATCTCATACGTTGCCACTGAAAGCTTAAAATGGTTAGAAGAAGAGCGAGGTCAGCGGTGAAGGCATACCTCGATTCATCGGTAGTTTTGAGAATTATTTTTGGCGAACCGGATTCGATCGATGTTGGAGCAGTGCCTGAGTATACTGTGGCAAGCGAAATTCTAAAGATTGAGTGTTTTAGGACTCTCGACCGTATGCGGCATGGCCTCAGGTTGCATGATGATGACGTCGCTGAGCGCAGCGCTTTTCTACACGTTGCCCTTAAAACAATAAAATTCATTAAACTCAACGACGAAATCATGGACCGAGCAAGTCGGCCATTTCCGGTAGTGGTTAAAACACTGGATGCGATACATCTATCAACGGCGCTAGTGTGGCAGCAAGAAAAGAAAGAACCCATTTCATTTTTTACCCATCACGAACAATTGGCACGGGCTGCAAAAGCCTTAGGATTTCAGATCCTTGGCTGCTAGCGGTGCCTTTTGAATGGGCGCTTTTTGCGGCTAGTGGGCGAAGAAATTTTTGATGCTGGTGGTTTCTGAGATGTCTTTGGTTTTGGCGTCGAAGTATTCGATTATTCGGCCGTTTTCCATGAAATAGATGCGATCGAGAAGGTTTCTGGCCAGCGTCATATCGTGGGTAGAAAGCGCGATGGTTACGCCGTCGTTATGTAGGACGCGTAAAATCTCTACTAGTTTTTTTGAGCTTTCCGGATCGAGCGCCGACGTCGGCTCGTCAAGCAATAAGAGACGGGAATTCATGCACAGAGCTCGTGCAATGCTGACTCGCTGCTTTTGTCCGCCGGAGAGTTCGTGAGGAAATCGCTCCACGTATTCACTCATTCCGAGATGAGCTAGCTGCTTAAGGGCAATGGCGTCGGCCTCGGCGGGCTTGCGGTCGAGTACGTGAATTTGCGGATGGGTACAATTGGTCAAGACCGTCATGTGGGGAAAGAGATCGAAGCTCTGCGCCACAAATCCAATGTGGGTCGCGCGATCCCTGGCGCTCATCGCTTTGATCGGGCGGTTTTTATAAGTCAGTTCTCCGGTGAAATTACTCGTCAAATTGGCAATACACTTTAAAAGCGTCGTTTTACCCGAACCGCTCTTACCCAAGAATTGCGTAATTCGTCCCTCTTCGATGGTAAAGGAAACATTCTCCAAGGCAGGCGATTTGGCGCTTTTGTAAAATAGAGCGAGATTTTTCGCGACGATCAAGCTCATTTACTCGCCCTCGTTTCCAGGAATTTAGTGCAATAAGCGACGGCGTAGGTCATGATCAAATAAAAGATGGCTGCCATTAGATAGATTTCCATCGGCTTGAGATTACGTGCCACAATGTCTTTGCTGATTTTGGTGAGCTCTGGCACTCCGATGATCATAAGAATACTGCTTTCTTTGATTAGGGTCGCAAACTCATTGGTAATGGACGGCAATACATTGCGAATTGCTTGGGGCAAAATAACAAAGCGAAACGTGCTAAAGCGGGAATAGCCTAAAATATAGCTTGCATCCCATTGGCCACCATCAATAGCATTGATGCCGGCTCGCATAACCTCGGCAAGATAGGCCGTGGAATTGAGGCCCAGCGTGATAATGCCTGCGGTAATGGGTGACAGCTCAATATGAAGCGCATCTGGCACGGCAAAATAGACGATTAAGAGTTGAACAAAGAGTGGCGTGCCCCGAAACACTGTGACGTAGCAGCGAAGTAGTGGGCTTAACCATCGCGATCGTAATCTATTGCATTCGAGAATACCGACGACTCCTCCACAGAAAGAGCCGCATAAAATTCCGATAACCGAGATCCAAACCGTCATTAAGGCGCCCTTTAATAACAAGGGCAAGGCGCTTCTATAGACCTCAAAAATTTCCATCGTCAGTGTCCAATCTTCAACCACTTGTCTGAAAGTTTGGTTATCGTGCCGTCTTCTTTCAGTGTTGCTACGGCCTGGGTAATTTCTTCAACCAGAGCGGTATTAGACTTTTTGATGCCAACACCATAACCTAAATCCCATTTTTCCTTGGGGAGAGGCAGTACCACACCTTTTATGCCCTCGTGCTCCGAGTCCAATTTTTTGCCCACGGTGCTGTCAACGGCGGCGGCAAGCGATTTCCCATATTTTATGTCAAGAATTTGCTCTGGCGGTCCAGCTAAGGGTTTTACCGGAATGCCTTCACCCTGCAAAAATTCCTCCAAATAATGTCCCGACTGCACGCTTACCGCCAATTTTCGTGCGATGGCAATCTGTTTGATAGCCGAAAAGCTTGTCGCATTGTCCGGTACATGGTGCCAAAACAGGAACGATATTTCGGTGAGCGGCTCGCCCTGATAGGCCACCATGGCAATTTCTTTTTGCCGCGATTCGGTAATTGATAAGCCGGATAAAATGATGTCAATTTGACCTTTGTTGAGCGCTAGAATCAGGGCGTCGAAATCATATTCCTTAAATTGAACTTTACGCATGAGCTTTTCGCCCAAGGCTCTTCCCATGTCGATGTCAAAGCCTATAAGTTCGCCCTTGTCATTAATCGATTCGAAGGGTGGAAAATTCGCATTCGTTCCAATTCTTAGAACGGAGCTATTGTTGCTACTGCCTTTTTGGCATGACTTAGTGCAAGCAGGAGCAAAAGCAAAAAACAAAGATACGAAAGCAATGTATCGAAAAGTCAACAATGTCTTCTTCATTAAATAATCCTATTGCTTAAGAGGTCTAAGCGCAAACCACTAGAGGGGTGTAAATCGGTGTAAGGAGCTAGAACACGCCTAACGGCGAACAGCATAGAAAGAACGGCGTTCGCACGCTCTGCCGGCTTTATTGAAGGATATTGGCGAAACTACCATGAAAAAACGCCCATAAGATCGCAATATGAGCGCTGCCTACCAAGCTCGATTGCCCCTGTCAAGATCGGGGCGGTTGGTCGTCCATGGCCTAAAAAATGTCCTTTTCTTCGACGTAGGCGAGACATACTTCGCCGATTCTTTTTGGGACTACCATTTTTAAGCCATGGGGATCGCGCTTTTTGTCGTGCTTCATCGCAGCTAGAAGCGCTTCTGTTTTTAGTTCTTGAGGGATGGTAACCGGCAAATTATGTTTCAGGAGGACACATTCTAGGTCTTTTGTAAAATCCTCTTCCAGCATGCCCAAGCGTTTGGCGAGTTTTACCGCCATAACTAAGCCCATGGCGACGGCCTGCCCGTGCTTGATTGTGTACTGGCTTACTTTCTCAATGGCGTGGGCATAGGTATGGCCCAAGTTGAGATAGGCGCGGATATGGTTTTCTTGGGGGTCGTTGAAAACGATGTCGGCCTTTACCCGTAAGGCCCGTTCGATAACGAGATTGATATGTGGTTTTTCTTCCTTTAAGCAAAAAAACAATTCGCGGTCTGCAATAATGGCGTGTTTGACGATCTCGGCCATGCCACACGCAAACTCGTCTTGTGGCAATGTGTCTAAAATATTGCTGTCAATGATGACGGCCTTGGGTTGGTAAAAAGAGCCTATTAAGTTCTTGCCAAAAGAGGTGTCTACGCCGGTTTTTCCGCCAATGGAAGCGTCCACCATGGCCAATAGAGTAGTGGGCACCTGAATAGTCGGGACACCGCGCAAATAGATGGATGAAGCAAAGCCCGCCACATCACCCACGTTGCCACCGCCTAGCGCGATAACCAACGTCTTTCTTGTTAGGCCATGGTCGAACATATCTTGGTGCAGGCGATCGATGGACTCTAAGTTTTTATATTGTTCACCATCTCGGATAGAGAGCACAGGAAGTTCTTGTCCGAAGCTCTGTTTGATCTGTTGGACTGTGGCGGCCAAGACGTGCTTGAGCCTATCGCTGGTAATTATCACCGGCGCGAAGTCCTTAAGCCCCAACGCTATCACCATATTTTTGATTTTCGGCAAAATATCTCGCTGATGATAGATCGGATAACTTCCCACCAGCTCATAAATGTCGGTCGTGGCAATGGGACCAAGCGATTTTTTGGCAAGAAACCGCTCGATTATGTCTTGGCGGGTTCTTGCTTTGTCTTGGTGATTAACATCGATCCGATGACCCATATTGGCATACACTGGGCGTCGATGAAGATAAAGTTTCGTAAGCTCTTGCCGCTCTTCTTCGGTGTTAGCCTTCCCCAAAGGTCGCCGTTTAGATTTTTTGAGGCGCTCAATAATAAAAGGTAACGCGGCATCGAGGAAGAAAATCTCACCTAATTCTCTTAACAGCATGGCATTGGTGGAAGAGATGGGTGTGCCTCCTCCCGTCACAATAACGACCTTGGTTTTATGAGCTAGCTCCTTGAGCAGATTGCTTTCAAGTTGACGAAAATACCACTCGCCTTTTTTACGAAAAATCTCCTGTATGTTCATGCCTTCTGCCTGTTCGATGCACTCGTCGGTATCGATCAATTCATATCCTAAATTCTCTGAGAGCTGCTTGCCGACGCGCGATTTGCCGCTGCCCATAAATCCGATCAATATTAGATTGTTATTTTGAGTCATAGTTAAAACGCCAGGCCTTAGTTTTCATGGTGAGTTCGTGAAGTTTTCCCTGAGGCAAAATGGCAAAGGCGGCTTTCATCGCTGTGTAGGAATCGCCGCCAAGCTTGTCGATCAAAGCGTTGAGCAGAACAAAACTGAGCATCGCTTCACCCACAACAGAGGCCCGTTGCACGGCACAAAAATCGCTGCGTTCGTAGACCGTTGGCCCAGGTTGGTTTTCTGCGAGGTTGACACTCTGCCTCGGCGAAAGCGTCGTGCTGATGGGCTTCATATAGGTTCGTACGACCAAGGGCATGCCGTTAGTCATCCCACCTTCTAAACCACCAGCGCGATTGGAGGCTCGGGTTATCTGGTCGTTCTTGATGAGAAACTCGTCATGCACCAGGGTCCCTCTCTTAGAAGCATTGGCTATACCTTCGCCAAGCTCAACCGCCTTCATGGCGTGGATGCTCATCATGGCCTGGGCGATGGTGCCATCTAATTTTCTATCGTAATGTACATAGGAGCCCAAACCTGGCGGAACGCGCAAGGCCACGGTTTCAAACACGCCGCCAAGGGTGTCTTTGGCCTTCATCGCGGCCATAATTTCCGCTTCGATTTTTGGTAGTTGCTCAGGGTCAACGAAGGCGAATTCATTGGCCAGCGAGTTCTGGTAGGCGCTTTGGTAATCTTGGTCCGAGAGTAAATGACTGGTGTCTTTATGCACCGTTCCGATGCGCGTGACGAAGGACAAAACTTCGATATGAAAAACCCTAAGGATCTGTTTACAAAGACTGCCAAGTGCGGTGCGCATGGCGGTTTCTCGTGCGGATGCGCGTTCGAGAGAAAGCCGCAAATCGTCGTGTTGATATTTCAAAGCGCCAGCAAAATCAGCATGGCCCGGCCGCGGTGTTGACATGGGTTGAATGTCTTTGGTGGCCCAATTTTTATAATCGAGATTGGTGATTTCGATAGCGATAGGTGCGCCTGTCGTCTTACCTTCTACTACACCGGCGGTGATGATGGCTTCGTCTTGCTCGATCTTCATGCGTCCACCGCGGCCGAAGCCCTGTTGGCGGCGCGCCAGATCCTGATTAATGAGGTCTTTGTTGATGCTAAAGCCAGCAGGCAGGCCTTCAAGTATGCCGGTGAGCTTGGGACCGTGACTTTCGCCAGCTGTCATCATTCGTAAGAGAGCCATGTGAATTCTCCTGTCCGACCCATTATTAACATACCGCTCCTCATCTTTCAGCAGATCAACTTGTCAGAAACCTTGCCGATTTCTAGAATCGGGCCTCATTGAGGCTGGTATGCTGCGGTTAATTATAGCTACACCATGGTTTATGGCGCTGATCGGCTGTGGACACCAAGGCGTCCGATTGTCGGTACTCGAGGAGAGGAGCTATCTAGAGGCTAAGGTCGCGCGAGTGAGTCTTGAGCTCTCCGATATGGGCTTCTTTTTTGATATATCGGGCGTCGGTATCGATATCAAAAATCAGCAAGACATGTCTGCTATGTTCAACCAAATTTCCAAAGATTCCAAACGCGGGGAAAATTCCGCGGTTCCCTTTGGTCCAAAAAAGAAGGGGTCAAGAACGGGCAACGGTGTCAGTAGAAGACTCGCGTTTTATGACCCGAACTCCAAAACCATCGTGTTTTTGCAAGGCGCCATCGATCATTTAACTGACGGCTATTTGGCCCATGAGTTGGCTCATGTCTATCAGGACCAGCAATGGGGCTTTAACCAAATATGGCGGCCCTATCAAGATAACCCTTCCCGTGAGCTATTTAACATCACCCAATTCATCATCGAAGGTCATGCGGAACTGGTGCGGGAAGCCTATGAGCAGACGCATGCAACAGACTCGTTAACTCGTCTTAGTCTAAGCACTCGTTTAGGAGAAATCTCGGAAGATCATTGCGTGGTTTGTCACTTCAAGGAATCAACGGCCAACTTGCCCTATTCATTAGGCATGCGGTTTCTCCTAGAGAATTTTCGTAACGGTGGTTGGCCAGTGGTGGAAGGCTTCCTAGAAAGACTGCCGTCGTCGACCGAGCAAATCATTCATCCCAATAAGCATAAAAGAGATGAGCCAACGTCATTGAAACTGCCGATTTGGAAAGAGGATCCTCATACGCGGTTGATCCTAAACGGCAGCCTGGGGGAGGCTTTTCTGCTGTCCAAGCTCATCGAAATGGGCGTAGATAAGAAACTTGCCTTCGAAGCGAGTAGCGGCTGGGATGGCGATGTGGCTCAACTCTATAAGATGAAAGACGGCACGGAAGTGTTGTTGTGGAGAATCTTATTCGATCGCCCGCAAGATGCCGTGCAGTTAGTAGCTGCGGTAACGCCAGTGGCCAAAAAGAAGGACGATGTTTTGCGCATAGGTCGTGTGGTGGATTGGATCATCTCGGAAAATAAGGATGTAGTAAAAAACCTGAGAGTGTTTTTGAGCAAAAACGCCATTTCCTTTGAGCCCGATACGGAAGATGAGAAGTCCACACTGCGACAGGAAATTATGCTACGAAAAGATCTGATGCAATTGCCCAGCGCTTACTCCCTAAAAAAGATAATCCTTGGTCCGAAATTTCAGCCGATTGATTAGCCGGAAACGGGCTGGTAACCAACCGTCATGAAAAAGATTGAAATACATCCTTGTAAAGCTCTTGCTGGCACGGTTTTGATTCCTGGCGACAAATCCATCAGCCATCGTGCCCTAATATTAGCCTCGCTGGCCGATGGAGTTAGTACCATCGACAATTTGCTGGAAGGTCATGACTGCATCGCCACGGTGCATGTGATGCGGGCGCTTGGCGTACATATTGCTCTTGAAAGTGGGTCTTGGGTGGTTAAAGGCAATAAAAAATTCGGTCTTTTAGAGCCGAGCTCTGTCCTTGATTGTAAGAATTCCGGTACCACCATCCGTCTCATGGCCGGCTTGTTATCGGCCATGCCCTTCATGTCCATTTTGGATGGTAGTGAACAGATAAAAAGGCGGCCCATGGATCGGGTAATCACGCCGCTACGCCAAATGGGTGCCAACATCTACGGTCGCAAGGACAATCGCTTAGCTCCGATAGTCACGCTTCCGGGGCAGATTTCTTCGGGGAGGCTCTTTCTGCCGGTGAAGAGCGCTCAGGTAAAGAGCGCCATTATGCTCTTAAGCTTATACGGAAGCGGTATCACTGAGATTTACCACACCGAAAGCACAAGGGATCACACCGAGAGGATGCTGAGCTTTATGGGCGCAGACATTGAAGTAGGACATGACTCTGTTTCACTTCGGCCGCTAATCCAGGAGCTCAAACCGCTCAATATTACCGTGCCGGGCGATATCTCTTCGGCGGCATTTTTGCTGGTGGCTGGCGCGCTTTTGGCCCCAACAGGCATTATCTTGAAAAATGTGGGCGTGAATGTGACGCGCACGGGCATCATCGATGCTCTCCGCATGATGGGCGCGCATATCACGCTCGATAATGAGCGTACGGTGGGCAATGAGCCTGTTGCCGACATCTTCGTTATGAAGAGTGCGCTAAAAGGTGCGACATTTTCTGGTGACCACATCGTTCGTATGATCGATGAGATTCCTGTTTTGGCACTGGCGGCAACCCAAAGTTCTGGCACTACGGTGATTCGCGA
>DASPVU010000060.1:0-8448 GCA_035622215.1 Myxococcota bacterium
TAAACAATTTAGCGGCAGGATCTATTTTTGGATCCTTGTCGTAGACCCCTTCCACCTTGGTCGCTTTAAATATGGCGTCGGCCTGAATCTCGATCGATCGCAAGCTGGCTGCTGTATCCGTGGTAAAAAAAGGATTGCCCGTGCCTGCCGCAAAAATTACCACCCGGCCCTTTTCCAAATGTCTGGTGGCGCGCCGCTTGATATAAGGTTCGCATAGCTCTTGCATCGCTATGGCTGACATGACTCTCGTGGTTACATCAATGCGCTCCAATGAGTCCTGCAGCGCCAAGGAATTCAAAACGGTAGCAAGCATCCCCATGTAGTCGGCAGTTGCCCGATCCATGCCCAAAGTACTGGCCGCGACACCACGAAAAATATTGCCGCCGCCAATAACAATGGCCACCTCCACCCCAAGGTTGTGGACTTCTTTAATTTCCTTCGCCAGGCTTTTTAAAACATTGGGGTCGATGCCGAAGCCAAGCTCCCCTTGCAAGGCTTCCCCGGAAAGCTTGAGCAAAACACGGCTAAATCGCGTGACCGCACTCTCTTTTTTAGGATGGTCGTCCGCTGTCATATCTCATTGCCTTGGATATAAAGTTGCGAGCGCTACTGATAGGCAAATGAGCCGAAAAGAGCAACCGGTTTTCGACATATCTTTTGCCCCTCATGGGTTAAAAAATGGCGAGCCTTTTTTCGGGTTAGAACTTTGACCTTTGGCAGGTTTTACGGAATGCGTGGGCGCATGGGCCTTAAGGGCGAAGGGCGCAGCCATGCAGATATTTTTCTTGCAAGCGCTGTAATCTCCATCGTTGCTCTCTTGATCCTACCCATTCCCACCTTCTTAATCGATATCTTCATCTGCGCCAATATTTCCATCTCCCTCGTCGTGGTGATGCTAGCCATCTATATCCCCGACTCACTAAAGCTATCGACCTTTCCTTCCATCTTGCTGCTAACTACGCTTTTTCGGCTTGGTCTTAACGTCGCCACATCGCGACTAATTCTACTAAATGCTGACGCTGGCCAGATGGTTTTGGCCTTTGGCCACACGGTTGTCGGCGGCAACTTAGTCGTGGGCATAGTTATTTTCCTCTTGCTCATGCTCATTAACATGATGGTAGTGGCCAAAGGTTCGGAGCGCGTGGCCGAAGTTGCCGCGCGTTTTACCCTCGATGCCATGCCCGGTAAACAAATGAGCATCGATGCGGATCTGCGCTCAGGCAGTCTCGATCTTGAACAAGCCAAAAAGAAACGCGAGGAACTTAATCGCGAAAGCCAACTCTACGGTGCCATGGACGGCGCCATGAAATTCGTCAAGGGCGACGTCATCGCCGGCATAATAATTTTCGTCATAAATATCGTGGCAGGCATAATCATCGGAAAATTTCAACTTGATATGGAGCTTGACGAGGCGCTTTCCACCTTCGCCATTTTGTCGGTTGGCGATGGTCTAGTAAGTATTATTCCCGGATTGCTGATGTCGGTATGCGCGGGGCTCATCGTTACGCGCGTTGATCAGGGTGAGCAGAGTCAGGATTTGGGACAAAATGTCGCGCGACAAGTTTTGGCCTATCCCAAAGCGTTTTTTATTGCCTCAGCCTTCATTGGCCTAACCGCCTTTGTACCCGGTCTGCCAACCCTGCCCTTGCTAATAATAGGCCTGACGGTATTTTTCACGGCCCTTGCCATAAGGAAGAAACATGGCAAGCAATCGCTCGATAATCGCAATGACTTCGTTAAGTTCGAAGATCGTGAACAAAACGATCCAGCCAAAAATTCAGAAATTCCCAATACCACAAGCATATTGCCCATTTGCATAGAAGTGGCGGATAATCTCGTCCCCTTTGTCGACGACAAGAGCAATTTCATCTCCGAACTCATTCCACTCTTGCGCGAGAGCCTGGAAATGGAACTTGGCATCGACTTTCCTGGCATCCGGGTAAGACCCACATCGATCGAAGAAATTCCCCAGTCCTATTATGCCTTGCTCTTGAATGAAGTGCCCGTCGCGACAGGAATCGCTGAACCGAAAAAATGCATGGTAGCAGCCGCAACTCATGAAGTAAAAGCCATAGGAATCGCTGACGCTTCGGCCACAAAAAACCCCATGACGCAGGTATTTGCCACCTTGTGTGGCATTGAACACAAAGAAATACTCGAGCAAACAGGGTTTATCGTTTGGGATGCACCAAGTCGCATTCTCCTTCACCTATCCGCCATCCTGCGCAAGAATGCCAAGGACTTCATCACCCTGCATGAAACCCAAGTCATGCTCGATCGACTGGAAAATCAATATCCTGCGCTAGTAAAAGAGGTGGTTCCCAAAGCCGTGAGCCTATTTCAGCTGACCGATATCTTGAAACGACTTCTCAGCGAGGAAATCTCTATCAAAGACATTAAAACTATCTTGCAGACCTTAGCCGAGTTTGGACCTACGGAAACCAACACCGTAATGCTCACCGAACAAGTTAGGATTGCTCTCTCCCGCTACCTTTGTTTCCGTTTCGGTCATGGCCAAGATACGCTTTTGGTGTATTTGTTATCTCCCGAAATCGAGGACATGATCCGCACGAGCATCGTAGCTCAGGCGCAAGGCTCCTATCTCGCGTTGGAGCCTGAAATGGCTCAAGAGATACTGAACGCTATACGACACGAGCTCGGCCAAATGCCGCCCAATTCAAGGCAGCCAGTACTCTTAACCACACAGGACATCAGACGCTTTTTACGAAAGTTGATCGAAGTAGAATTCTACGAAGTGGCCGTAATGAGCTACCAAGAATTGAGCATGGACTTCCGAGTGCAGCCCATCGGGAGAATTAGTCTCGCACGCGAAAACGAGCCTGAGCAGGAGAGTGATACATTTGCCGAACAGCTTGACAGTCCTTTTCTACCTGTTCCTGCAATACCGTGATCGAGGGAAACGCCTGCTCATCACGTAAGCGGTGAATAAAAAATACCTTAATGACTTGACCATAGAGCTCTAGATCTTGGTCAAGACAATGGGACTCCACGACCAAGGTTTTCTTGGTGGTTACTGTCGGCCGAAAACCTACATTGGTCACGCTTAAATAATCTTGAAACGCATCACCATCACCGACGCGGACGACCGTGGCGTAAACACCTGTCTTTAAACCAAACCCCAAGGGGGGCGTGATATTAGCCGTGGCAAACCCTAAAATGCCACCTTTTTTTTGGCCGCCTTCCACAACACCTAATAGCGAATAGGGCCGCCCAAGCATGGCTCGCGCTAAATCCAATTCTCCTGATCGAAGGTCTTGGCGGATAATGCTCGAAGAGATTCTTTGCCCGTTTATTATCACCGGCGGAACCACCAAAGTTATAAAACCAAAGCGCTCGGAAAGAGCTTTGAGCACGCTAATATCCCCCATCGCGCGATAGCCGAAGGTGAAATCCTCACCTACCACGACGTATTTAACCTTCAGACGTTTTAGCAAAATGTGCTCGACAAAGTCTTCTGGTTTCTTCTTAAGGAAGTCTTTATCGATGCGATGGATAATGGCATTGGCCACGCCAAGCTTGGCAAAGAGCTCGATTTTTTGTTGATCTGAAGTGAGATAAAAATGCCCCGCATCACTATGCAGAACCGTTTCGGGGTGTGGCGTAAACGTTAAAACGGACGCCTTAGACGACAACTCCCGGGCCTTCCTTATAAGAGCTTGGTGGCCCAGATGCACGCCGTCAAAATTGCCGATGGCCAGCGCCGCATTTTTTGTCTCGTCCCCTACATCCGCAACCGACCAAAAAACTTTCATAAAGCCCTTAATCCATCATCTTACATAATTAGCTCCTTCTCCCGCCGGCGGGAGAAGGTTGGGATGAGGGTGGAAAAGCGCCCTCTCCCTTGATCTCTCTCCCGCACGCGGGAGAGGGATTCAGGGAGAGGGCGGATTGAGTACTACAATTTAAAATTAGGCTTAGTTGAAGCCTCGTTGGGCCATGCGCTTTTGGCGTTTTCGTGATCGTGCTTCGGCTGCTCGTTTCTTGAGCTTTTCTTGTACGGACTTTTTGACGTGAAATTCACGTTTTCTCACTTCTTTAAGAATGCCCGCTTGCTCCACGCGCTTTTTGAAACGTTTCAGCGCCCTTTCAAACGACTCGCCTTCTCTAATCGATACTCTGGTCAAATGGCTCACCCCCTTTAGGGACCGAGGTCTTTCACGTCCCCCTATCCAACGCGATTTCGAGTGTCAATATTGCGCGGCTGCACCGCCTGCGAAAACCACCGGATTCTTATATGCACGCTGGCTCTATTTTTGCGTTTTTATTATATATAATTATCTTGGTTTGTATAGGAATATTTTCAGCAAGAAAAAGCCGCACAGCATCAGGCTACATCTTAGGAAATCGAGGACTCAGCTACTGGGTTACCGCCATCAGCGCCGCCGCCAGCGACATGAGCGTTTGGCTCTTCATGGGTTACCCCATGGCGATTTTTGCCGAAGGCTTGATTCAGGTGTGGACAGCCGTGGGTTTGATCTTTTTCATGTTTCTCAATTGGCAGTTTGTCGCCCCCAAGCTGCGTCGCGCCACCGAACACTACGACAGTCTTACGCTGTTCACCTATTTCGAAAAGCGTCTCGGCCAACGCGCGCTCTCCATACGAGTGTTTGGGGCCGTATTTGCCACAGTTTTTCTAACGATTTATGTGTCGGCCGGCGTCACGGGCATGGGCTATCTTTTCGAGTCAATTTTTGGCCTAGATTATGTGTTTGGCTGTACTGTGTCCATTTTTGCCATCCTTACATATATTAGTTTGGGAGGCTTTACTGCCATTTGTTATACCGATTTTTCCCAAGGAATTTTCTTATTAGTGGTGATCGTGCTGGTGCCAGTCTTGGTACTGTTTTTTCCCGTCGAACATGCTCACAATTCCGTGGCCCTGACCGAGGCCTTGGCGCAACCATTTTGGCCGAGAGATTTTCCGCATCTATTTGAGGCTCTTGCCTTAGCCTTCGGTTGGGGCGTGGGCTATTTTGGCCAGCCGCACATCCTTAACAAATTTATGGCCATCCGCGATCCTTCAGAACTCAATAAGAGTAAATGGCTCGGTACGGCCTGGCAGATATTGGCTCTGGCGGGCGCAGTGGCTTGTGGCCTTGCCGCAAGCTATTTTTTTGCGAGTCCCCCGAATAATCCCGAATTGATTTTTGTCGACATGGTTAAAGCCCTTTTCTCCCCATTTTTTGCCGCCTTCGTTTTATGCGCGATTTTGGCCGCCACCTTGTCCACCATTGATTCACAGATCCTGGTTATCGCAAGCGTGGTAGCGGAGGACTTCTACGCGGTAGTGGCAGGACGAAAGGCCTCCGACAAACGAATATTGCTCACATCACGCTTGAGCGCACTATTTGCTTGCGTAGTGGCCTTGGCCATTGCGCTCGTGAAAATATCCTCGATTTTTGCCGTAGTTTACTATTGCTGGGTTGGCATTGGCTCTGCCTTTGGCCCGCTGGTTATTGCCTCACTCTATTTCAAGAGACTCAATAAAAACGCGGCACTCGCTGGCATGCTGGTGGGCGGGACCGTCGGCGCATTTTGGATCACTTTGGGATCGTCCATCTCCGCCGCCCTGCCTGGCTTCGTTGCGGGAATCGCCACCATCTGGATTATATCCAACATCCCGCAAGCTCACCCTACCCGAAGGCAAAGCGAATTGGATCGAGTTCAAGGATGATTTGGAGACTGCTGGAGGTCAATGGCAACATCGCGTTGCCAGGTTAGGCGCATGGCGTTCAGGATGGCCGCGGCATCGATGGCCTGCTGCAATAGTGCGCCCGCTACGGGCGATATTAATCCGACGGTTGCAAAACCCATACCGATGATGCTCAAGGCCATGCCGCCGACGGCGCTTTGCAACGCAATTCGGCGCATGTCGTGGCTTAGGTGCAAGAGTTCATCTACCTTGGATAGGCTGTTTTCCATCACCACGGCACCCGCAGCTTCTCGGGTGGCACTTGCCGGCTGGCCAAAAGCAATGCCCACAGTCGCGGCTCGCAAGGCCGGTGCATCGTTGACTCCATCACCCATGAAAAGGGTTGCGGCCTTCTTGGTCTCTTCTAGCACCGTGGCCAGTTTTTGTTCGGGGCTTTGCGAAGCCAGAGTGTCCGTGATGCCAAGCTGTGCGGCCAAATACGCCACCTCCGACGCACGATCACCCGAGACCAGCATCACCTTCTGAAAGGAATGAAAGGGCCCAAGATGGCTAACAAAACTTCGGCTATCGCTACGCGGCGCATCATGAAACCGCATGCATCCCGCGTACGCATCGTCAATAAGTACAATACACTCTAGGCCGCTATAAGGCGGCGGCATGCTGCTCGCAAGCTCAGGTTGCGCTAGTAGTATTTGCTGCCGGCCAGTAACTGCGATTTTTGACTCCTCCACCGTACCGACGAGCCCGAGTCCCGGCCTTTCTGACACGCTTTTAGCCTCGGCTGAGTAAAGATGACGCTTGTGTGCCGCATCGATAATGGCGGTTGCCAGCGGGTGCTTGGAATATTGTTCAACGCTTGCCACCTTGCGCAAAATCTCGTCCTTGGTGAAGTGGTTTTCAGGGATAATCTCGGTCAACACGGGTTGGCCATAGGTCAGCGTCCCGGTTTTATCAAAGATGGCGGTCTTGCAGGTCGGAAGGCGCTCTAAAACCAAAGGGTCGCTGATAATAATTCCTCGACGAGCGGCCATAGAAATGGCACTGATCAGCGCAACCGGTATGGCGATTAGCAAGGGGCAGGGAGTGGCGATGACAAGAACCGATAAAAACCGCATCGGGTCAGCAGTAAAGATCCACGCGCTTACGGCCAAAACTAAAGAAATCGGCGCAAATATCGCGCCGAGCTGATCGCCCAATCTCCGCAATTTAGGACGCTTCTGTTCAGCTTCCTGCATCACGGCAATTATGCGCGCGTAACGCGAATCTTTGGGCAAACGCTCGACGCGCATCAAAAGAACGCTCTCACCGTTCACCGCTCCGGAAATCACGTTGGTGCCTGGCGCCTTCCCTACACGATATGGCTCGCCGGTGAGATAGGATTCATCCATAAAGCCATGCCCTTCGATAACGACCCCATCCGCGGGACAGGTCTCATGTGGGGCAATGACGATGAGGTCGTCTACCGCTATTTCTTGCACATCGATCTCGTCTATCTGATTGCCTCTTTTGCGACGTGCCAGGTTGGGCATACGGCCAGCAAGTTCTTGTAACACCGAGGATGCTCGACCGAGAGCGAAAGCTTCTAGGGCCTGCCCACCTGCAAGCATCAACATGACCAATACACAGGCTAAATATTCCCCCAAAATAAAGGCAGCAACGATGGAAATGCCAGCCAAGATATCCGCGCCCACATCTTTACGCAGAAGCTTAAGCAGAATCTCGACGATGAGAGGAAGGGCGCCAAGTGCTATCACCACCAAAAGTGGCCACTTGGCCCATGCAGGTAGCCATATTCTAAAAGCCAAGTGAGTGATTATGGCGAGAGCGCCAAGAACCAGCAATAATATTTGCCAACCAAATTTAGCCGTCCGAAATTTCGTCACTGCATGCACCAAACTCCTAGAGATTATTGGCCTCATGCTCCATCGCGGAATTGGCCAGCTCGTTGGCCAAATCTTTAGTCTGATCCATGAACTGCGCTAAGGCCGCTTGCTTTTTTTCATAAATAGTAATTGCGTCATTTTTGACACAATTTATCGAACGCAAAGCCTTTTCATAATAGGCATTAAACATACCAATATCAAAGCAGCCATCAGCAATTAATCGATGTTTTAGTGTTTTCGCTTTGGGCAGCCGCAACTCCTTAGCGATTTTGAGCCAGGACAGAAACCTAAGTACGTAATAGGTAAGATCGATTTCCCACCAACGAAAACCCTGCCTCACACTTGCTTGAAAATGGTGATGGTTATTATGCCAACCTTCGCCGCAGGTAATCAGGGCTAATATCATAGAATTGCGCGAAGTATCGCTCGTGGCATAGCGACGGGAACCAAAGATATGGGCTAAAGAGTTGATAGCGAATGTGCCATGGTAGAGCAAAACAGTGGATACGCAAAAACCAACGATTAGGCCGCTTATGCCGAAGAAATACCAGATGGTGATGGCCAAGATCATGGGCGGCAACAAGTGAAATTTATCTAAGAATCTAAGCTCAGGATATTGAACAAAATCCTTGATTTTGTCGTAGAGCGGCGCTTCATATTTATAGCATAAAATCCACCCTAGATGGCTCCACCAAACACCTTTTTTCGGCGAGTGCGTATCACGCTCGGTATCGGAATATTTATGATGCACGCGGTGATGCGACGCCCACCATAACGGGCCTTTCTGCATGGCGGTACAGCCTCCCAGGGCCATAACGAACTGAGCAAACCGACCTAAACGATAGGACCGATGGGCAAAATAGCGATGATAACCACCGGTAATAAAAAGCA
>DASPVU010000061.1:0-4729 GCA_035622215.1 Myxococcota bacterium
TCAGCTCGGGTTATGAACAGGGCACCAAAGTTGGTTAAATGGTCGGTATGAGCTTGGCAATCAATCAAGGAGAATTTCCATTCCACCAAATGAGCTGCCAAGGTCACGAAACAGATCTTTGATGCATCGGGCTTGATAAAAAACATGGATTCGCCAAAAAATATTGCCCCGAGGGCGAGGCCATACAAGCCTCCCACGAGCTCGCCATTATCGTAAGCCTCTATGCTGTGGGCCAGCCCAAGGCGGTAAAGCTCATGGTAACCAGCGATCATTTCAGGCGTAATCCACGTGCCATCCTGACTATTGCGTTCGCTTTCGGCGCATCTCTTAATGACGTCTAAAAACTTCTCGTCGGCGCGGATTTCTAGCTTGGACTTTCGCATCGCCTTGCGTAGCGTTTGCTTGAGCACAATTTTCTTTGGTTCCAAGACGAATCGCGGATCGGGACAAAACCACAGGATGGGCAGGTTTCGATGTGGCCACGGAAAAATACCCTTTTTATAGGCTTTGATTAAGCGTTCGCTTGAGAAATCGCCGCCAATCGCTACGATGCCCTGCTCGTCGGCATGATGGGCGGGGGGGAAATTAGTATCGGTCGCTGAGAGAATTACGGTCATGTCGGTAATCGGAAAAAGGTCTTCGTGTTGTTAAAGATCTGCTCCCGCACCGCTGGTAGGGGTTCGTGGCGGGCCTCGGCGATAGCGGCCAAGGTGTAAACAATGTAGCTGGGCTCATTGCGTTTTCCGCGAAAGGGCTGTGGCGCTAAATATGGGCAATCCGTCTCAACCAGCAAGCGATCGAGGCTTATGCTCTTCGCAACCTCAGTAAGTTCTCCTGATTTCTTAAAAGTTAGGATGCCCGAAAGAGAAATAAAGCAACCCAGACGCTCGAGAACTTGGGCTTCGCTGAGCGTCCCGCTAAAACAGTGAATAACCGTCCTTTGCTTTAGCAGGTTTTGATAGCCGTTAAGAATATTCACACAGTCATCGAAGGCATCTCGCAAATGAATAACCACAGGCAAATTTAGCTCCAGAGCCAAGCTCAACTGCTGTTCGAAGGCCAGTAACTGCACGGCCTTTTCCGAATGCATGTAGAAATAGTCCAGGCCAATTTCGCCAATGGCCACGCATTTTTGGTCTTTAGCCAAATCTTTGAGCTCAAGCAGCGAGGATGCGCTCAAGCTCTTTGCGTCATGGGGATGAAAACCCGCGGTGAAATATACGTTGGCGAGCTTTTGAGCCAAGTCTTTGGCCCTTTTGGTGGTGGGAATATCGCAGCCAATAGTTATTAGGTGGCTAACATTAGACAGCCGAGCGCGCTCCAGCACTTGGCTTAGATCACCTGCGAACTGTTCATCATGAATATGGCAATGGCTATCAATGATCATGAGCGTGAACCCACTTTTTGTTCTTGGTTAATTTATTACGTTAAGGTGATGAAGGCTATCGACCAATTTAAACAAAAAGTCAAAAAGCATGGTCTGCCCAAAGTGATGGCTTTAGGCGGTGACGAAAGGGCTCTATTGGACGAAGCCTTAAAATTTTTGCGAGAAACTGCGCTTAGCCAAGATTCTCTCGAACTTAATCAGCAAAAATTAACCGTGGGTGAAGATGACATCGGTCAATTAGACTCCATGTTACGTACGATGCCATTTTTAGCCAAGGTGCGCGTGGTTGAGGTCCATCGCGCAGAAAAACTTGACGCGGAAGAGATAGCCACGGTGTTGGACTATATTAAACGTCCATCGCCGTCTTCCTTGTTAATTTTATTGTATGATAAGGCAGACAAGCGCAATAAACTGGTATCTGCATTAATTAGCCTGGATTTGATGGCTATATTCGATATTCCTAAAAAGGAAGATTTGATAAGAATTATTATAAATGAGGCTAGAGATCACACGATTAAAGTCGATGTTGAGGTTGCCAAGTTCTTGGCCTTAGTTTTAGATGACGATCTTTTGGCCATCAAATCGGCGTTATCAAAGCTCGCACTTTTGTTTAGAGAGCGTGAAGTATCGATTGATGATATCGAAGAACATGTTGTTGGCTATGGCGAGCAGGACGTGTTTGTGCTTGCTCGCCATATCGGTGAAGGTAATTTAACCGATGCGTTATGCTCCTTAGCGATCTTAAGAAGCAGTCAAGCAAATGCCTTGAAGTTCTTGGGCGTGTTGGGCTGGCAGTTTCGCACTCTGGTTCACCTGCGCCATGGTCTGGAACAGGGCCTATCGGAGCTAGAGATACAAAAATCCGTGCGAGTGTTTGGCGATCGTTATCAATGGATGCAGCGTATTGCGAAAAAGAAGAACATGGAATTTCATGTGGCTCGCTTAACCCGATTACTGGAATGTGATGCTTCTTTAAAAAGCATGAACATTGCGGACCCGCTCAACTTTATCGAAAAAGTCGTATACCAGAGCGTCATCGGTTTATAGACGGAGCTTAATCATGACAAAACTAGTGCCACGAATCATTATCTTGCTGCTTCCTTTATTCGTCCTTCAGGGATGCAATGATAATCGTGACAAATTTACTGAGACCTACATTTCTGCGCTAAGTCGGGGAGATTTGCTTGAGGCAACGGTAGATACCGACAAACTTACCTATAGCTATAAAGTGCTTGATGGCGACTATAAAGGAACGGCACTTGGGGAAGGCCGTGGAACATTGAAGCCATATCCCGATGTGAGCCGAAATGCATATCAAACTAAGATAAATGATCAGGTGACTACGGTAGTCGCGTTGCAAGGCGAAGTGATTATTGGTCATATCGGCAACGAGTTCTATGTTGGTGTGCCGGAAAGAAAACAACCCATCAATGTCGCCGACATCGCGGGTCTTTATAACTACGTGAGCTATTCGCCAAATGGCACATTAGATGAGGGGCTTGGCTTTAAAATTCCCTGGGAGAAGACGAGCTTTGGTATTTTGCGCCTCAATGATGATAACACCTGGGCAGTTCTTCATAAGGGCGATCTCAAGACCAGCAGTAAGAAGCCCACGCTTGAAGGCAGTTTTACCGATATGGGCAATGGTGCGCTTTTGCTTGAACGAAATGGCGGTAAATTTGCCCACGTGATGGTTCGTTACGATAATTCGGGCGATCACTTTGCCGTTGTCGATCTCGTGGATCCGGATTTTAAGGGAATCGCTTTTGCTAATTTCCAATCACCCGTATCGTCGGACAATATACAGGGACCGTATACCGCTCTCTTAACTCACGAAACAAAGGCACCTAAGTGTCTGGCGCAAGATGGCTACATGTCCGTTAATGGTGACGCCACCAAATATTCCATGAAATTCAATACTCCTTGGCCCGGATTCGTTCGAGCAGATGCGCCGGCACTCGGTGGTAACCGCTATGAAGTTTTTGGGATAATTTCCCGGCAGTCTGGCTCCATCTATGGCATCCATCTAGAAAGGCAACCACATGGTGCGGCGGCTAACCAGCAAGGATTTATTGCCCTGAAGGACTGAACCTTCTGGTTTGCTAAAAGCCAAATTATGACCCTGACGGATAGAAAGAGCACCAACTATGCCATGGTCGGGTCAAAGTTTTTATGGGAAAAAAAATCAGTGGGCCACCTCATGCAGCGATGTTGTTTGTAGTGCTCGTTGCGGGCCTGTCGCTCCATATTTCTCTTAACGCGTTTGACCACATTGAATTGCATGCGGGGTCAGTGGAAGATCGCCCATTCAAAACTTCCCTCGCCAAAAGGCTGAGAGCAAAGCGTGTCGCTAAATCGCTTGCTAAGCTTGCCGCCGAAAAGCCGGTCAAACTTTCCTTTGAGCCAAAAATCGTAAGAATACCCGATGGTTTTGCCATGCTTGGAGATTTGAACACAGAAGGTGCTCCTTTTGATCTAGATATATTTCCGCTCGCGGCAATCAAGAGACTGTCAGCCAGCGAACTTCGAGAGTTTGCTCTTGGCTTGGCGCAACAAGAAATAAAAATTAGCTGGGAAGATCGAGCAGGTAAGATCCATAAAGTTAAAAGAAAAAAATACTGTACGCCGCATTTTTGCTTTAACCGTAGCAACGCCGCGGCAGGACTCGCGATGAGGCTAGCGCTCAATGTGGTGAACGAAGGAGGCAAGTCCGAGCAAAAATTGCTTGCATTACTTTTGGGAGCCTTACCAGAGAGTATCTTACCGGCCTTTCGCGGCTCCCCTGCGACGCTGTTTGATAACGGGCGATGTGCAGAGATATTAGTATTGATGATGAATAATCTCGAGTCTCAGGGTTCAATAAGAGTCGCACGAGGGGCCAGCTATTTTGTGGAAATGCTAATCAAACCTAGAGCAGAGAAGGACGTGAATTTGATCACCAAATCACTGTGCGAACTTCTATCAATAACTCGAGAGAAAATGTCTCACGATCGGCACCACAATAGAGAACAAAGGATCGGTGTGGTGGTGGGCTCGATCATCGCAGGATTTTTGCGCTACGCCCAAGAAATAAAGGATTGGGATGAAAAGCGATTATGGATCACATTGGCTGTACTAAATATTGTATCAGCAGCATCCGGTTTCTTTGGCATGATACCTACCGCTCTGATAAGTGGCGCCGTAGGAGGGGGCTTCGCAGTAGCATCGGTGGTAGGCCTGGAGATTTATGGCCAGCATCAGCTTCCCCGTGACCTTAGACCGAATATTAGAGAGATTATGGGACAAATCGAGCTAGAAATCCTCGAAGCGACCAACGCAAGCAATCTCGCCGAGAAATCCGCC
>DASPVU010000062.1:0-3246 GCA_035622215.1 Myxococcota bacterium
CGTGGAAGAAGGCCGCCATCTATGGGCCATGGTCTATCTTTTGCATAGCTATTTTGGCCGCGATGGCCGTGACGAAGCCGACGAGCTATTAGCGCGAAGAAGCGGCAATGTTGATAATCCTCGCATCCTGCACACGTTTAATGAACCCATCGATGATTGGTTATCTTTTTTTATGTTCACCACCTTCACCGATCGTGACGGCAAATTTCAATTGCTTGCTTTAGCAGAAAGCGGCTTTGATCCATTGGCGCGCACCTGCCGCTTCATGCTAACCGAAGAAGCGCATCATTTATTTGTTGGTCAAACCGGTGTTCAGCGCGTAATTCGGCGCAGTGCTGAGCTCATGAATCAGCACAACACCGATGATATTGCCCGTCATGGCGGCATACCGCTCACTCTTTTGCAAAAATATATCAATTTCTGGTATTCGAATTCGCTAGATCTCTTTGGCTCCGAAGTCAGTAGCAATGCAGCAAGCTATTTTGCCGCGGGTCTTAAGGGACGCGCCTTTGAAGAGAAACTATTTTCTGAGCATCGGGCGCTCAATCAAACTTATCAGTTGGAGTTATGGGAAAACGGCAAGCTTTCGCCTACGGAAATTTCTTTGCGCTCAGCGATGAATGAGTTGTTACGCGATGCCTACACGCAGGATAACCTTCGTGCCGTCGAGAAATGGAATAAGGATCTCCTAGCTCACCACATCGACTATCAGTTCACCCTGCCTCAAAAGCGCTTCCATCGAAAGGTCGGAGAATATGCTGATAGACCTTTTGACCCCATGGGCCATCCAATCAGCGAAGCAGCATGGAGGGAGCGGCTCAGTGAATATTTACCGACCAATGAAGAAAGGGCGTTTGTGAAAACCCTTATGCAGCCGATAACAAATGAAGGAGAGGTGGCCGGCTGGATCGCGCCACCCAACAAGGGAATCAATGGGCAAGCAGTCGACTTCAAATATGTTTTGCTTAGTTAGAGACCTGGCCATGAAGCAGCGTGGGCACGTGATTTGCTTGAAGCTGCATCAAATACACCGCTAACAGCGAGGCAAGCAATAAGGCGCCAAATCCCGTATGCATCGCCAAGACCGAAGGCGAGCGCACCGTATAAATAGCCATAAGCCCCAAACCAATTTGGCAGAAGGTAATGAACACCGGCAGAAGCGATAGGCTCGCCGCAAGCTTGTCGCCATTACTGACTGCGAATTTGCGGGCCTTGATGCAAGCGTAGAGCACAACAAAAAAGATGGCATAACCCAAAAAGCGATGACCCATATGCAGCTGGCCATAAAACCAAGACGGCCAAATCTCGGGGCCGCAGCCAATGAGGTCGTCTCCGCAGGCCAGGCCCGCTCCCATGTGACGAACAACGCCGCCATATACTAGCTGACCTAGAGTAAGAAGAATGGCTATGAGCAAGGCCATGAGCGACTTGTCAAAAGCCCGCACCGGTTTCCAATCGGGAGAGAGCCTAAAGGAAATATAAATCAGCAAGGAAAAGAAAATCATGGCACAGGCCAGATGCAGAGTCGAAACAAGAGCTGACAGATTCAGTAACACGGTGATACCTCCAAGGGTGCCCTGTAAGACAACTAACAGAAGCGCCAATAAACAAAGTCTTTTGGTTAAACGACTAACGCCGGGCGTCCGCCAACACAAAAACGTCAAAATCGAGGTTGAAATGCCCACAATCGTCGCAACTAAGCGATGGCCATGCTCATAGAGAACACCGCCCTCCATAACCGGTAGAATTTCGCCGTTGCAAGTAGGAAAAAAATACCAATCGGGGCAGGCCATTGAGGCGCCCATGGGATTAACCAAACCGCCGATGATTAACAAAGCCCAAGTGGACAACACCGTGATCAGCGAAAATGGAAAGGGCGTGGTCATGCTTCATGTGCCCTTCATAGGATGCAAAACTAAAACGGGCATAGTGGCGTGCTGCACGACATACGCAGCCACCGAGCCAAAAAGCATCTTCGATAAGCCGCTTCGCCCATGGGAGCCCAAAACTATGAGATCGATGTCCTGTTCTTTCGCCACGTCAACGATAACGCCTCCGGTACGCTCCAGACTCTCGATCACTTGTCCTCGGATATTAAGCCCTCGCTTCTCTGCCAAATCCCGTAGCTCGCCGAGCTTACGGCGCCCATGCGCAAGTCTCGTTTCCAGAACTTTAATGAAGGAATGATACATTCTTCCTGACATATCCACGCTTGCGCTTACTCCCGGAGTGATAACGGGCGCAAGATGTAACAAAGTGATTTTGCTCGCAAATTTCTCGGCCATATCGCAGGCCACGAACAACGCTTGTTCGGCTAAATGAAGATCGTCCTCGGTATCAATGGCAACAGGAACCAATATATGGCGAGGAGAAAAGGACATATTATTTCCTTTGATAGCTCGTGAAGTAATACTTTTTGGCCTTTAGCGACCCATGACCCTCTTGGCAATAAGTTATGGAAAAATTACCGCAGGTTAGGTTCTGTTGACATTTTGTTTTCGGATTCCATTTTGAGGATAATTTTTCTCCATTTGATTTCGATTTTGCCGGGAATATCTGGCATATTTCCAAAAAGTCGGAATCAAATGGAGGAAAATTAGACCAAAATGGGGCCGGAAACAGAATGTCAACAGTGCCTAGGCGGGCGCGAACGATTTTCGTGGCAGGCAGTTGACAAAGGCATGGATCGTTTTATCCTCCGAGGAATGTGGGTTCATATTGCGCCCTTTATTGATGTGCATGGCCCACTAGTTCTTTTTCGCGAGGAATTGTGCGAAAAATGACCAGGCTTTTATGGCTTTTTAGTTAGGAGTTAAAGATATGAAAAAGATGATTTCCTTGTTGGCGGTAGCGCTCGTTGCCACCACCTTTGCTGCAGGCTGCGGTAAGTTGGAACATTGCAAAGATGCATCCAAGTCCGAATGCACAGTCGCAGACAAATTCGAAAAAGATAAGGGCGACAAAGGCAATTGCGAGTGGGTCGATTTCCCCGGCAGCAACAAGGGCGGGTGCTTTGAAAAGGCCGCTGCCAGCACTGAAAAGACTTGCCTCGCGTTGAAGGGCGATGCTTGCAAAGCTAATGCTGAATGCGAAGAGAAAGATGGCCTATGCCACGCCAAGCGCAAGAAGAACGCGTAGTTCTTTGCTGATTGGTTGATAAGGCGAGCTCTTAGGAGCTCGTTTTTTTGTCTGAAATTTTTTTCTTATGCGCGTGCCCTGTGCGGGAAACGGATCCACCCTCATCCC
>DASPVU010000063.1:0-5542 GCA_035622215.1 Myxococcota bacterium
CAAACACTGCTTCGGTGATTTCAGTAGCAGTCTTCTTGGTAACGTTTTTTTGTTGTTTACACACCCAATCAATCAGTTCTTGTTTGGTCATGGACCTCTCCTCTAAATATAGTTTTCTCTTGCCGCCAACGCGTAATTGAATATTGCGGTGGCGACTTTCACATTATCATAGCTACGAGACGCAGCTGTTACCTGGATTATGGCATTTGCCTAGAAAAATAAGCAAATTGCAATAACCATTCTCTTTTTTACGGCACAAAAATCCGCCGACTTTACCACCAATTAAAATATTGCAAGGAGATTATTTTAGCCAATCCATCGTCGACAAAGTCTCACTCTGTCATACTCGGACTTGATCCGAGGATCCGGCCCTCGGATGACATGCGCTCTTTTTGGATCTTCTTTCGCCCATAACAATTAGCGGCGGCTCCTTTTTCAAAATCGCCCTCTCATTAAATACTACTTCTCGGATCCCTTGCTGACTCGGCACATCGTACATGACGTTAAGCATGGCCGCTTCAAAGATGCTCCTAAGTCCACGAGCACCCGTCTTCTTTTCAAAAGCTCGTTTTGCTGCAGCGATGAGAGCATCCCTCGTGAACCTAAGTTGCACCCCGTCGAGCTCGAAAAGTCGGCAATACTGTTTGGTAATCGCGTCCTTCGGTTCTTCTAAAACTTTAACTAGGCCTTCTTCATCGAGAGGATCCAAAACTGCCCAGACCGGCAGCCGACCAATGAACTCGGGAATTAAACCAAAACGCAAAAGATCCGCAGTGCTAACATGATGAAGAAGATTGACACCGTCTTCTTTTCTCTTCTTCGGCGTCTCAGCCAAAAAACCTAAAGCCTTGCTCCCCAGTCGAGCCTCAATCACTTTATCTAGGCCAGAAAACGCGCCACCACAGATAAACAGGATCTGCGACGTATCAACTTTTACTACTTCTTGGTGCGGATGCTTTCTGCCTCCTCTCGGCGGCACATTGCAGACCGAGCCCTCGATGATCTTTAGCAAAGCCTGTTGAACGCCTTCTCCCGATACATCACGCGTAATGCTCGGGTTTTCGCCGCGACGAGAAATTTTGTCAATTTCATCGATGTAAACGATACCGCGCTCCGCAAGCTTTATGTCTCCGTTAGCCGCATTAAGCAAATTCGCGATAATGGTCTCAACGTCTTCGCCAACATAACCTGCCTCAGTAAGACAGGTTGCATCCGCGATGGTGAAGGGGACGTGAAGCATGTGGGCCAAAGTTTGCGCCAATAAGGTTTTTCCTGAACCCGTTGGACCAATCAAGAGAATATTACTTTTTTGTAGTTCCACATCGCTCGTATCCACTGCCGCGTAGATCCGTTTGAAGTGGTTATGCACGGCGACGGCCAACACTTTTTTCGCTCGTTCTTGGCCAATGACATAACTATCAAGAACAGCCTTAATTTCAGATGGCTTCAATATCTCTGGCTTGAGACGCTCCAATGTCGCTGTGTCGTCTTCCGATGCGATAATTTCGTTACATAGAGAAATGCACTCTTCGCAAATATATACTGATGGCCCCGCCACCAGCTTCTTAACTTCTCGCTGCGACTTACCGCAAAACGAACAAAGCAATATGGTTTCCTTTCTATTCGTCACCTAACTTCACCCTTACTGGCCGAAGCTCCTTGGTCATGACGCTCCACCAGCTTATCCACCACTCCGTATTCGATGGCCTCTTTCGCCCCCATATAGAAATCACGTTCGAGATCTGAGCGAATTCTTTCTTCTGACTGGCCCGTATGTCGAGCCAAGATGCTGTTATTCATCTCCTTAGTCTTCATCATCTCCCTCGCACTGATTTCAATATCGGTGGCCTGACCACGCACACCACCGTGGGGTTGATGAAGCATCACGCGGCTATGAGGTAGTATATAGCGCTTGCCCTTGGCTCCCGCGGCCAAAAGCAAAGACGCCATCGAAGCGCACATACCCACGCATACGGTGGATACGTCAGATTTGACGTATTGCATGGCATCGTAAATAGCGAGCCCAGAATTCACGACACCACCCGGAGAATTAATGTACATGATTATATCTTTGTCGGGATCTTCACTTTCTAAAAACAGCAATTGCGCAACAATGGCATTGGCTATCTGGTCGTCGAGGGCATTACCTAAAAAGATGATGCGGTCCTTCAAAAGGCGGGACCAAATATCGTAAGCACGTTCGCCCCGCGGCGTTTGCTCAATCACCGTGGGCGGATAATAATTCAAAATTTGTTCTCTCATCATCTTTTCCCTTTAGGCGTTCTTGGTTAACAGCACCTTTTTTTCTATGATCCTGCCCTCATCATCGAAGCGGTAAACGATTGGGCACGCTGTAGGAATTTCTACCTGAACGATTTCTTCGTCGCTCAAGCCTTCAAGATATTTTACGAGCGCACGCAAGGAATTTCCGTGCGCTGCAACCAATATCGTTTCTCCGGCACGCAATTTTGGCTCAATTTCTTGCTTAAAATAAGGTAGCACGCGATCGCAGGTATCTTTCAGGCTCTCTCCGCCCGGAGGCTTTTTATCGAAACTACGGCGCCAAATTTGCACTTGTTCTGGGCCATAAAGACGCCGCATTTCATCTTTGTCCTTGCCCTCGAGTTCGCCATAACGGCGCTCATTGAGGGCAACGCTCGAAAACTGAAGCTTTGGCATCCTACCCTGCAAAACTATCTTGGCCGTATCGCGTGCACGGCTTAGAGCAGACGTGAACAGCGCATCAAAATGATAGTCTTTCAGCACATCGCCTGCGCGACGGGCTTCTTCTTCGCCGGTTTTGCTCAAACCAATATCGACCCACCCGGTAAAGATGTTTTTTTGGTTCCACAGAGATTGACCATGTCTTAGCAAAACCAGCGTAGATGCCATAAAAAATCCTAAAATCGATTAAAACAAATTGAGGCCATAACGGGCAATGAGAGGCGCAATAACCAGGGCCACAATACTCATCAATTTAATCAATATATTGAGCGATGGCCCGGCCGTATCTTTAAATGGATCGCCAACCGTGTCACCCGTTACCGCGGCCGCATGTCTACTCGAACCTTTGCCAGTACCTGCCTTTTCATCCCGCTTTTCTTCTTCAATCTGCTTTTTCGCGTTGTCCCAAGCACCGCCCGCGTTGGACATAAAAATCGCAAGCAAAACACCCGACGAAGTGGCACCAGCCAGAACGCCGCCGAGCACTAAACCATTGCGGTCAACCAGACCGGCCAACACGGGCACCATGACTGCCAAAATCCCCGGATTTACCATCTCGCGTAGAGCCGCTTTGGTGGAAATATCAACGCAACGAGCATGGTCGGCCTTGGCTTTTCCTTCCATTAAACCTGGGATTTCTTTAAACTGACGTCTCACTTCTTTAATCATGTCAAAAGCGGCATTGCCCACCGCCTTCATGGCCATTGAGGAGAACAGGAAGGGCAACATGGCGCCGATGAAGAGACCCACCATCACTTGGGGTTGGCTTACGTCGATGACAATTTGTGAGGACGCCCGGCCCAGGGCATTAGACAGCTGGGTTTGGTAGGCACTGAACAAGGCAAAGGCAGTCAACGCCGCCGAGCCAATAGCAAAGCCCTTGCCGATGGCGGCCGTGGTATTGCCCACTGCATCTAAACTGTCAGTTCGCTCACGCACTTTGGGATCGAGGCCAGCCATCTGCGCGATGCCGCCGGCATTGTCGGCAATCGGCCCGTAGGCATCCACCGCCAATTGGATGCCCGTGGTCGACAACATGCCCAGGGCGGAAATCGCGATGCCATAGAGCCCGCCCATCTGATAGGCCACAATGATCGCGGCCGAAATCAGCACAATGGGAATAGCGGTGGACCGCATGCCCACGCTAATACCGGAAATAATGGTGGTGGCAGCACCTGTTGCTGTGGAAGACACGATTTCGTTTACCGGTGGCCGCCACTTAGCGCAGTAATACTCGGTGATAAAACCAACACCGATACCGGCTAAAAGCCCCGCTGCCATCGCACCAAAAAGACCCCATTTTTGATACAGCACCGTGCCACCGGGCGCGAAAAACCAATCAGGCACCAATAAATGTATTACTACAGCGGATCCGATGAGCATCAGGACGCCGGCGGAGTAAGTGCCCATATTGAGAGCCACCTGTGGATTGCCCTTTTCCGATGTTCTCACCCATAACGTCCCAATCATAGAAGCAATAATGCCCACCGACGCCAAGATCAGCGGCAAGTATATAAAAATAAGCGTCTTTTCAAACTGTTCGATACCGCCATCGATATAGGTCACCATGGTCAAGGTTGCGCCGATGATCATGGAAGACACAATGGCCCCGATATAAGACTCAAATAGATCGGCACCCATGCCGGCAACATCGCCGACGTTATCACCGACGTTATCCGCGATGACCGCTGGATTTCTTGGATCGTCTTCGGGGATCCCCGCTTCCACCTTGCCCACCAAATCAGCACCAACATCGGCTGCCTTGGTATAAATTCCTCCGCCTACGCGGGCAAACAGCGCTATCGATGAAGCTCCCATGGAAAATCCCGATAAAACCACCAAAACATCTTCAACATGGCTCGCCCCGCTGAGGCCAGGTATTTGCTGGTAAATAAGAAACAACGCACTCAAGCCGAGTACGCCCAAGCCCACGACGCACATGCCCATCACGGCGCCACCGGAAAAAGCAATCTCTAAGGCCTTGCCCAAACCATCGCGTGCTGCGGCCGTCGTGCGAACATTGGCCGCGGTGGCAATACGCATACCAAAAAATCCCGCAAGACCCGAACAAAACGCACCGGCCACGAACGATGTGGCTTGCAGCATTAAAACCGCGTTGCCCATTTGGGATAAGGCCAAACATACCGCAACGGCAATAACGAAGATGGCCAAAAATTGGTATTCGCGCTTTAAGAACGCCATAGCCCCATCGCGAATGCTTGTGGCGATTTCTATCATTTGCGCGTTACCTGCATCCGCCGCCCGAATTTTATTACTCTTTATGGCTGCAAAAGCTAGCGCTAACAGGCCCACCAACGGGGTTATGTATAATACCGCATCCATGGTTTTTCGTATGCTCCACTGAAAAATAACTAACTGGAATTATGCAAATTGCCCGCCATGGGTTAACGGATTCAAAGATAAGGGTCAAGTGCGTATTTATGCCACACATCGCGGAGTTTTGATGAAAAGATTAATATATTTTAAGGCACGCATAGTTAGCTCAAAAATTATGAAAATAAACCATCAGTTAAGTATAGTTAAGCAAAAAGGTTTTCAACATGAAGCTTGCTAACCATGTCTGTTTATTGACGATTTTCGTCCTGGCGCTGCCAGAACTAACTGGCTGTGCCATTGCTCGCGCTCACAAAAAGAGCGGCTCCCGCGTGGGAGAAATTGTCCCACTATCGGCCCGCGTGGCCAAGAAAATTTCCGAGCCCATCAAGCTCAACCAAAGCCCGAAGAAAATTCTTGAAGTCGGTGCGGGCAGTGGAGCCATGACGCCCAAAATTATCACAAAAATGACAGAACAAGATCA
>DASPVU010000064.1:0-6391 GCA_035622215.1 Myxococcota bacterium
ACCGCGAAAGCCAAGGACACAAACGAAATCCATGAACAAGCGTTATTGGCGATTGATAAGAATGCTCGTAAAAGCCTTAAGATAAACGACAAAGACGTAGTTCTGCTATGCGTATTTCTTAAGGAACCATCATGGCCAATATCTGTGTCGATAATCGTTTGAAATATAAAATAGACGCTCAAAATAAGACAAAATACATTACATGGAACCCAGCTAAGTATCACAGTGAGCCCGCGAAATATTTCTACCCTCAAACGGCTTCGTGGATGGGCTACTCTGGGACCACGGAATCCGGCTATTCGTTGAAAGACAACATCTCGCAAAGCGACATCGTCAAGCGAGAATAACGCGGCATTATGGCCCAGGCAAAGGCCACTGCAATCTTTACTGGACCCCGCGGTCAGGCCGCGGGGCGACACATGAAGGATTTGTGTTAGGCTCTAACTAGATATTGGTGGGGGCCTTTTCAAAATGAACTACAAGGGAATTGTCGCCATAGCGAGCGCATGGGCTATGGCTCTGCTGTTGATCGTAAGCTGCGATGGGCGTGATAATGGCTCTGAACCGCATAAAGAAAACGCCGCGGTCTTAGAAGAAACGCCCGATCAGCGAGACACAAGCGATCTTTCACCGCCAGAAGAGCCTTTGGAGCCTGCTGATACCGAAGACGAACCGCAATCAGGGATCCTCTACTTATCCGTGCGAACCACTCCCTTAGAGCCTGAAAATGAAGTGTATTTGGGTGATTGGCGCATACGGCTTTTTGGTATCGATGACGAGGCGCGGAGAAATACCTCGGTTGAATGGGGCATGACCGGATGGGATGGCAATGCCATCATTGAAATTTCTCACGAATGGTTCGATCAACCTATTCTTGTTACGGCTTACAACGACGTGATGCCGTTTAACGGATGCGGCGACGGTGAATGTACTGATCCCGACGATGCGACAGGCCTCCTCGTATGTCGACAACTACAAATACTTATTCCGCCCAATTGCTTTGACAAAACCGTGTGGTTCGTCGGCCCCCTGGAAGATGCAGTGTGGCAATACTATCAAAACGCCGCCGCGCGACACGGGCAAGGATGGACGCCCAACCAAGTGGACTGCGTAACTTGGATTGACGGTTTACAGAACCTGCTCCTCACCGACGATATACAAGAAGAGCTCCACAATTTAGATAAAAACCAATTTGGCGTTTTTCAGCTCCAAGTTTTGAGCGAGACGCTGCAGGAGCACCAACAGCTGCTTCTTCCCACGCGTCCTCCCATCTGCATGGCAGAATATCGTCATGACGGCGGCGGCATGAATAGCGGAGCAAAAGTCGAACTTCCCATTGTGCTCGATGACAGCGTGGAACCGTTCATCGTGGGCAATAGCTTTGTCGATCCTGATCCCATCGAGATCGGTAAAAACGGCGTTGTGAGCAATATTTGCGGTGTTCCTCTTACCGGTTCGCTGAAAGTCAATCATGAGGATTTCTTCCCCGAACAAAGCAATGTGCTAGAAGACCGAGATTTCATTGGCATCGTTAGCCATCAAGCCAATACTGCACCAAATATCGATGTTTCGCTATTCAATACGAAACTGGGCAATGGTCGTCCCCTCGATAGCCCCATCTATGACGATGCCTGCGCTTTAACTAACGTAGTCCAGTTCACCAACACCGCCACCGATGAACAGCCGCTTGTGGCTAACTCTACGGGAACAACATTCGCCAATCTATTTGGTGATGGCCAAAATACCGTGGTTTATCTAACCTCGGATGGGGACGCGGTGGTGGACGACGAAGACACGTGGGTCATATTTTATCAGACGCCGAGCGTCTCTTGCGAAGAGGTCGTTTTTGCCGTGGAGCTGCTGGGGTTTCGTCGCGGAGATTTTCGCGATGTATTATCCATGGTCTACGATGTGGATACCGAAGATTTATTCCTTGGTCTCATAGGCGTCTACGAACTCAATGAGGAAGAGCTAGACGGCGAACGAGCCTTTCTCAGCTACACCATGCATGTATGGGATGGCAGTACCGTCGCAAGCACACAGATCCTTCGCTCTCAATTCGGTGCTTGCTATCTGGCGGCTGACGATTGGGCTCTGCAGTTCTTTGAACTCCAGGATGTGGAGCTAACGGCTGACACTTTTGGCGAAGCTTGTGGGCCGCCATGCCCCTTGGACCTAGCAGAGTTCGCGGTTAGATCGCAGTGCTTTTCCAACAGTATTTCTAATCAGCGATGGCAAACTGATGATGCGGGTTACTGGAGCATCAACTCCAATCATGGCGTAGCTGGCAATGTGGTGATCAACCCCGGCTGGCTCGGGCCCGATCTTAATTTCGACATTTACATTGAGAGATTTGATGAAACGGTATTTAAGGGGCCGCGCGGCGTGGGAACCACCGACGAGGCTGGTCAAATGATGCTCGCTTTGCCCACGCTAGTGGAGGGTGATCGCGTGCTACTCAAGGCGCAAGACAGCTGCTGCGACGATTACGACCTCATATTGCCTTGCGTCCCGGCCTTCACCGGTTTCGTCAACATGCCCGGTATCCCCTACGTGCCACAAAAATATAATCCCGCGCCACCTCTCCCTTAATTTCTAATCATTACTTCGTCATGGCGAGCCCATGAAAATGGGCGTGGCCATCCAGCGAATTGGCAATACGTTCTGGATGGCCGCCCGCCGCGCTACGCTCGCGGTCGCCAAGGCGATTCTAAAATGTGTCTGCGCAACAACGCCTTCTCGCCATGACGACAGCGTGAATCACGTTTTGAGGAAGGCTTCGAGGTAACGTTTGGTTTCGAGACCGCCGATTTTGGGCACCAGTGCTTGGAAGGTTGGGTTTTCTTCGAGGATGAAGTTTTTAAAGCTATCGTAGGATCGCTTGTCAGGAATCGTCGATTTTAAGTAGAGACGCATGAGCAATCTAAGCGTATGGGCGGAGCCCGTATCATCAGCCAGTTGCAGTGGTGGCAGGAGCCAAACTTTGGCAAGCCTGTGGAAGGCAGCGGCAATCAAATCGCCAGATGGGCTAAAGCTCACGTGCCGCACTTTTCCCGTTAGGCCGTCCAACACATAAGCTAGTTCGCCATTTTTGATCTTCCATAGCCTTGCGCAATTTTGACTTCCTGAGGCAAGCCACTTGCCGTTTGGGCTAAACGCAGCAAAGTTAACCTCGCCCGTATCGGTTAACGTTTTCTCTAGAGAACCGTCGTGGACATTCCAGATTTTCACGCTGCCGTCATCGGACGCGCTGGCGATGGTCTTGGCATCCGGGCTAAACTGCACTGAATTTGTCCGTGCCGCGTGACCGCTGAGGATCCTTAGCATCTCCGGATGCCCCTCCCTAATATGAAAGAGCCGCACATTGCCATCACCCGATGCCGTCGCTTGCAACTTGTTGCCACGGCCAAATGATGCGTATAAAATGACCTTTTCGTGCCCAGTTAATATGTGGGTCCACTGTTCGGTCCGTGTATTCCAGATTTTTGCAGTTTTATCGCCGAAGGCAGCGATAATAAATTGATCGTCATCCCCAAAACTTGCGGAGATTATTTTATGTGTGGCGCCAATGGTGCGCGTTACCCCACCGTTCTCTACAGACCAAATCTTTACCGTTTTGTCGCCGGAGCCGGTGATAACCGACTTGCCGTCCTTACTGAAGCTTGCCGAATAAATGATATCTGTGTGCCCAGGCAGTGAGTGTACAAGAGCTCCGTCCTTTGCTTGCCAAATTTTGACGGTTTTGTCCCATGATCCGGTGACGATCAACGAGCCGTCAGGACTGAAATTAACTTCCCAAATGCACCCTTTGTGCCCTTTAAGTGTGAAGAGCTCAATCGGCTTGAACAATTTTCCCGACACGCCATCGGTATTCAAAAAAGCAAATATTTGTGCTTGGAGATGCCGGTCTTGGTGTAAGATGGCGAAATTTAGGGCGTCACCACACATCTCGTCAAATGTAACAGCCGCCTCGCCGAGCGCGGCTTGAAGCTCTTGGTCCATCGACAGGTCCGAAAGCTCGATCAAATCTTGATACACACGACAAGTTAACACCTCGTCAAAAGATTTCTTCGCCTTGTAGATGAAATCCAAGTATGACTTGATAGCTTCCGAAGTGTAGTTGAGCTTGACCTCCTTGCTCGCTGACTCCTTCCATTTATCCGTGAACATCTTTTTCCAATAATCGCCGCGAGCTGCGAGAACCATTTGATGGGCTTGATGTTTGCCTTCACCATCACATGACACCAGAACCACATCGGAAAAGTCGCCGCTCTCGCGAAACTTCCCAAAGCGACCAAGCATTGATTCCGCGCCACTAACGAGACGAGCTGCTAACAACGTGGTGGCCAACACAGAAAAAAGAGCAAGCCTTGCGCCCATAGTACCCTCACCAGTAGTGAATTTTGTTGAAGACAGTCGGCTGATTGCAATCAGGGCAATGTTGAGTCTTGTCCTCATCAAAGCATTCTTGGCAGAGCATAAACCGATGGCAAGTAGCAAATTGATCGGCCTTTTGCCCACATTTTTCGCATAGGGACAAACTTAAATATTCTTCGACGTCCGCTCGGCACAATGCGCACGTCGCAAAGCGTTTCGCATCCTTGTGTTGGTTTCTGCACTTTCTGCAATACAATAGATGGCCACAGGGCTTAGCAAGAAAAGTCCGATCTTCTTCCCAGCAGGTTACGCATTTTCTGCTATCCTCTTCCTCCTCGCCATCCATGCGCTCGAGAAGACTTGAACACGCCCTAAGAAAGGACCGTCCATTTGCACTGGTAATACCCGTCATTAAGGATAATCTTTTGCGCAGAATAAGCCGCCAATTTTCGACCTGGCCATTTATTACGTTACGACACTCGCTGAGTTCTTCTCTCCGAGTCTGCACGTGCTGGTACAGCGGTCTATTAAAGACCAATTTGCAACAGGTGCAAACTAGACATCCCAGCCTCGCATTAAGAAAATTCTCATAGCTGCCGCATTCAGCCAAAAGTAGTTCTCGGTAGCTCGCTTCTGATCTCGTGGGGTCGGCGAGCTCTCTCGTAGCATCCATGGCTTGGCCAGAAATCGAGAACAATAAAAACTGCATCAGGAATAAAAATAATAATGGCGTTTTCATAGGCCATTTCTATAGACCATCGCTCAGAAAACAAAAGTCCGAACTCATTTCTTGGAGAAGCAAAGCCGTCGGCGGGTTAGTTTCTCTGTCAGCTCTGAAAGGACAGGAGCAAGCTTTTGGCTGGTTGATTTCGTCGGCTCTTTTTCCAATAGCGCTGCGGGATCGATGGGCAGCGACGATAGATGAGCACGCCGATTTCTGCTCACCTGCTTGGTTAGCCGAGAGAGGGGAAGACAGGCTTCCTTTGGGCCATGGCGTAGCGGAGCTTGCTTCATGATCGGAGGCAAAAGCTTTCGCCGTCGACGATCCGCGGGAGCTTCCATGCGCTCCATGCCGATGATTCCGCGAACCATGCCGACTAGATGGTTGAGCATAAATATTAGTCGCCGCAAAAAAATTCTGTGATTGCTGATTAAATGAGAATTATCCACCGATAGTGGCAATGACATAGGGCCGCACCTCACGGGAAGCTTTTGGTTCTATCCGCCATGGTGCGCGTTTGGCGCCAAAAAAATGGCTGCTTGGCTAGTTGATGTAACACGCAACAGCCTTTGAGGTCGCCATGCAAAGTCTAAGCGCGCCCATGCCAAAAACGCGACGGCTTCGGTCGATTATCGCAGGATCTGTGGGCAATTTGATTGAATGGTATGACTGGTATGTTTACTCAGCCTTTGCCCTCTATTTTGCCAAATCCTTCTTTCCTGAAGGCGACCTCACAGCGCAGCTATTAAATACCGCCGCCGTTTTCGCCATTGGTTTTTTGGCGCGGCCCCTAGGTGGGTGGTTCATGGGAGCCTACGCCGATCGCCACGGGCGCCGAGCGGCTCTGCTACTTTCTGTGCGCCTTATGTGTATCGGATCGCTCATCATCGCATTGGCGCCGAGCTTTGAGCGCATTGGCATTTTGGCGCCATTGTTACTGGTGCTTGCTCGCATCATGCAAGGTCTGAGCATAGGCGGGGAATACGGCGCGTCCGCTACCTACTTGAGCGAAGTGGCAGGCGAGGAGCACCGTGGTTTTTATTCGAGCTTTCAATACGTGACCATCATTGCCGGCCAGCTTCTAGCATTGACACTCCTAATCGTTATGCAACAATTTATCCTGACACCGCATCAGCTCGAGAGTTTTGGCTGGCGTCTTCCCTTTCTTATTGGCGCATCGGGCGCGCTGATTGCCATGTATTTGCGGCGCTCCATGGATGAGACGCCTTCGTTCGAAATGGCCAAAAAAACTGTCAAGCGGCAAAATCCCATTAAGGCCTTGCTCGAGCATCC
>DASPVU010000065.1:0-3761 GCA_035622215.1 Myxococcota bacterium
GATCGGCAATATTTTAAGCCCCGTCATGATGGGCATAGGTTTTGGCTTGTTATGCGGCAAATTACTTGGCGTTTTTGGTGTAAGCTTTCTTGCGGTAAAACTTGGATTGGCCGCGCAGCCGAGTAATTCTAATTGGGCACAAATGCTTGGCATCGCTCTCGTCTGCGGTGTTGGTTTCACCATGAGCTTTTTCGTAGGAACACTGGCTTATCCTGACACCACCAACGAAGCTTATGCGGCTTGGGTACGCTTGGGGGTCATATTTGGATCTTTAGCGTCTGGTCTTTTAGGGTACGTCGTGCTCAAACTCACCACCAAAAGGCCAGCAATCTAGAAATAGTCTTGTGCTTCCTCTATTCTGAACGCAACAAGGAGGACACGTGATCACGGCCACACCTTCCACCATCATTTGGGAAAAATCCGATCGCGCACTGTTTTTGACCAAGGACCTAAAACTAATTGAAGAGCAACTTTACCATGGATTGACTCTTCTGATGTCCGACATCAAAGAAAAAGATCTGCTAGATGATATCAACACCGATGTGATGACGCCTGCGTGGGTCTGCTTTCATCATGACCCCAAAGAAATCGCGAAAAGAGCCTATGCCGGCCTATTACGTGACGGTAAGCGCGTCTTCCATGACCATGCGCTGATTAAGGGTAATTTTAGGGCGATAGTTAGCGGCGAAAGAAAGGGCACGGGCTCTTCCCGAGAGACCGCTGCCCAATGTGAGCGCTATAGTGGCGTTAGGATGATCTTCGCTTCCTCCTTCGCCCCGATTCACCGGCGCAATAATATCAATCTTGGTCAAATTATGGGAAACCTAAGTCTTTTCCGGCGCCTTCAAGATGGTGAGGAAATTTCCATAGAAGAAATGCTTTCGCCCTTTGACGAATTTTCCCAGGGCATCATCAAAGCCGGCGGGCTTTTCCCCTTTCTGAAGCGATATCAAATGCAGGCGCCCAAACTCGTTCTGGGCGACGCCTTCTTGCGACCCTTGACCATGGCGCAAAAAATTTTGGCTGACAAACTAATTGGCAATGATCTTAATTCCTTGCTCGATCACAAAACCACCATCTGTCGCGTCGATGCTGGCTATTCCCATGAATTTACTACTGCGCAAGTAGATCAATTCTTGAAAGAGGAATTTGGCAACGACTATCAAATCAAGAACAGCGATAAATTTGCCGCCTTCGAAGATCATCTAATTTACGCAACTGAAGTTACGCGATTTGCACCTTTTATACCGCTGATTGAGGACCTGCGCCGACAGCAAAAGAATTTCATCAAAAAAACCGGAGTGAAGGACTATTCGGCTAAATCAGGCATCTCGCCAGGCATCTGCCACGAAGTAGCTCGAGAAGACATGATCCTGCCTGGAGAGTTTATCCAAGCCACTGATAGCCATACCTGCATGGGAGGGGCGTTGAATGCTTTCGCCTGTGGCATCGGATCCACAGAGTACGCGGCTTTACTAGCAACAGGTCTGGCCGTCGTGGAAGCGCCGCCATCGATCCGTTTCGATTTTATTGGCAAGCTCCGCGCCAATTGCACGGCCAAGGATGTGATGCTTTTCATATTGGCCAATTACACCAAGCGCGGACTTACCTTAAACAAAGTCATGGAATTCGGTGGTGTTGGCCTTTCATCATTAAGCATGGATGAGCGGGCAACCATCTGTAATATGGCAACAGAATGCGGTGCCAAAACCGGCATATGCGAGCCCGACGACTTGCTAATAGCCTGGCTTTTACAAAATAGACGGGGGCTTTCCAGAGAAAAACTCTTGAGCCTCATCAAAACCCCTGACCGCGACTGTGCGTATGAAGCGCGCTACACCATTGATCTATCCATCATTCGCCCCATGGTGGCCCACCCCGGCGATCCCGACCGAGGCATCCCATCCGATCCAACCAATGGCCTGCCTATTCACGAGCTCGGTGATATAGCCATCGATATCGCCTATGGCGGCTCCTGCACTGCGGGTAAATTTGATGACATCGACATGTATGCCAAGGTGACTCAGTGGGCCCTCGCCCGAGGCTACCTTGTGAAAAAGGGTGTCCGCTTTTACCTGCAATATGGATCGAAAAAAGTGGCTGATTATGCCCATGCGCGAGGCTTGATTGAAGATTTCAAGAAGGCGGGCGTAATTCTCATCGAACCTGGGTGTGGAGCCTGCATCGGCTGTGGACCAGGAGTTAGCGACCACAAAGACCAGGTCACGGTGTCAGCCATCAATCGTAATTTTCAGGGCCGATCCGGCCCCGGCAAACTCTATTTGGCATCTCCCCTATCGGTTGCCGCATCAGCCTTTTTCGGCAAAATCGTCGCCTTCGATCCTACCCTGTAAAAACGCCATCACCCGTTGAAGATCTTCCCAGACTTCTTTTTTGGCGGGCGGGTTGCGTAAAAGATAGGCCGGGTGAAATGTTGGCATGAAACTTATGCCCTCATAGTCGTTCCAGTGCCCCCTAAGCTTGGACATAGGAGTATTTGATTTCAGCAGGGTCTGACAGGCGTAACGGCCAAGCCCCACAATAACCTTTGGCTTGATAATGGAAAGCTGACTTTTTAAAAATGGCTCGCAGGCTTCTATTTCGTCGGGTTCGGGATCGCGATTCTCTGGCGGACGGCATTTGACCACGTTGCAAATATAGATTTCCTCTCGGCTAAATCCCATGGCGTTAATCATCTTGGTCAGAAGTTGACCGGCGCGACCGACGAAGGGTAGCCCTTTCGCATCCTCTTCCGCCCCGGGCCCTTCTCCCACAAAGACCAGCTTAGCATCTGGCTTCCCCGATCCAAATACAATATTCTTTCTTCCGTGGCAGAGCTTGCACCGCTGACAATCACCAATCTGCTTTCGCAAATTATCCAACATCTTGGTTCCTTCAAGAAGAGGCAACTTCATGTCAATTTTTTTCTCGCTACTTTCTGTTTTATCAATATAAGTCATCCCGCTTTCCTTCAGCAGGTTTAAGCGCACTTTTAACATCTGGATAGATTGACGCAGTTCTATTTCCCATTCACTCATGAATCTCTCATCATAGTTAATATATTGTATGCTGCACGATGACCGCGCTAGAATCATTGTCCTTTAATTTATTTATCAACGGTTTGACCATACCTTTTATGCCGAGTTATGATTTTTTAGTGATAAAACACAAAGCAACTGGCGGATATTTTTTTGATAAAAAAATCCGCTCTCCAAGGGGGGGAAACTTGCATACGCGGTCCAATCAAACGACAGAGCTCGACCATCCGGAAAAGAGATTATGCATCCGGAAAAGAGATCTGCAAACCCCGTTAAAAAAACGCTCCCAAACCTTGTCTACCCGAAGAATGGCAAGGGAGCACCGCAAGATGAAGGCCAAGGGTGAACTTGAACAAACAGATCATGTTGGCCCGCCTACCATGAGGTCCCAGTGCGTAAATATGCCGAGGCCCTGCTTATATGTGTCCTGCCGACATCATCTATATCTTGATGTAAACGAAGAAACTGGATCCATCAAATTCAATTTCCCGGATAAGGAAGTCTGGGAATTAGAAGAAACCTGCGCGTTAGACGTTGCAGATCGCGGTGGCATCACGCTTGAAGAAGTCGGTTCAATTATGAATCTCACGCGGGAAAGAATACGGCAGCTTGAGCTATCAGGCCTAGAAAAGCTCAAGGTCTTTGCCAAGGGCGAAGACAATCTTGAGACCTATGCCAAATGGGATCCAAGCTTCGACGAGACGAGCTCGTGCAATAACTAAC
>DASPVU010000066.1:0-5981 GCA_035622215.1 Myxococcota bacterium
CGATGGTGCTGGCATTAAAAGGCGCTCTGTTTTTCACGCTTGCACGATTTTTGTCGACGCGCTTCAACCTCCCGTTTCTTGCGGTCGCGCCCTTTGCTTTGTGCGCAGGCGAATACTTCCGCAACTACTACATTTTTGGCGGCTTCCCCTGGGGCAATGTGGGCTATTCCGTCGGGAGGATCGATGAAATCTTGCAAGTGGGCTCTTTGGTTGGGGTTTATGGCCTGGTTTTCATCGTTGGCGTAGTGAACGCAGTATTCGCCTACGCCTGGAAAACCAGGGGGTGGCGCCATAGCTATCTTTTCGCCGCGCTTGGCGTATTCATCGTATTTGGGTCGTTTATTTATGGCGCTCTTCGCCTGCATTATGGCGCCGATGATTTTGCGCCGACCCTACGCGTGGCCTTGCTACAAGGAGACATCCCACAGGAAATTAAGAGCGCCTCAAGGCTTCATGCGAGCGAGATCCTCGACATCTATTTAGGTCTGCAGCAAGAAGCCATTGATCAAGGAGCGGAATTGGTCATATGGCCCGAGTCCTCTTATCCTCGTCTGCTTAACGAAAACATTACGAGTTTGAGCAAAGTGTCCGATTTTCATGTGGCCAGCATTGTCGGCTCTTCGGTTTATGGCGAGAGCCCAAACGCCAAAGATTATTACGCACGCAATTCCGCCTTGCTGATCGATTATAACGGCGTAGTGGTCAAGCGCTACGACAAGTCTCACCTTGTGCCGTTTGGTGAATATGTGCCCTGGCCCATGACAGGTGTCGTGGACAAGATTGTGCCTGGCCTTGGGGCCTTTCTTCCAGGCGTGGAATTCGCACCAGCCGATCTCTCCATTAACTTGGGCAAGAAAATAGCCGTTGGCGCAACTGTCTGTTATGAGGGCATTTTTCCAGAAATCAGTCGCAGCTATGCCATGAAAGGCGCGTCATTATTAGTAAATATTACCAATGACGCCTGGTACGGCTTTTCCTCCGCCCCGTATCAACATTTATTGATGTATAAATTGCGCTCCGTTGAGACGGGCCTGCCCTTTGTCCGCGCCACTAATAGTGGAATATCCGCCTGGATCGATTCTTTCGGAAGGATCCATCAGCCTTTGGGCTTGTTTGAACGCGGTCTTGTGGTGGGCAACATTCCCTTGCTCAAGAAAAGCACGGTCTATGTTGCGGTTGGCGACATCATTGCCCAGATCAGTTTAATACTGTTATTGGTGGGATATCTGCTGGCGGTCTTGCCGATCCATACTTATTTTAAGAACCGCCAGTGGTGGAAGCTCTTGGTGGTTTTTGCTCTATCTACTGTGGCATTGGCATCTTACGTCTATTTCTCAGGTAGGCAGTTTGCCATGGTAGAATCCGCTCGAACTAAATCGCTACTAGTATTAGTTTTTTCATTCTTGCTCATGATAGGCCTTTTGAGCAAAACCAAGCGCAGCCGCACAATCTTGTTGGTGTTTTCCGCTGTCATTGTGATTTGTTCTTGCTTACTCGCCATATTTGAGTCCCTGAGTTTTCTTGTTGGTCTAGTGTTTGGGCTGTTGCTTTATGTCTTAGCGTTTCGTATTAAAGAAACTGACAAACCGGTTTAGTAGATACTTTTATGACAGATAAAGATTCAGCTAATCTTATATATGAAAATCAGAGACTTCTCGCATCGATTGGCCAGCGTTTAGAATCGTTGCGAAGCGCAGTCAATGTGGACGAGAAGGCTCGGCGTTTAGATTTGCTTGAACAGAAGATAGCCGAGCCAGGTTTTTGGGAAGATGCCAAACAGGCATCGATGGTGCAAAAAGAAAAAGCTCTGCTCAAGCGCGAATTGGATAGATTTAATGAAGCAGAGAGCAATTACCAAGATTATTTAGAATTGGTCGATCTGATCAAAGACGATGTCGATGCCATTTTCGATCTAGATCGCGATGTAGCGAAGCTCGACGCTTTGGTTAAAGCCATGGAAACGGAATGCATGTTGAATGAAGAGCATGACCAAAACAATGCCATTCTCAGCATTAATGTGGGCCAAGGAGGCGTGGATTCCCAGGATTTTTCCGAAATGCTCTTGCGCATGTATCGCCGTTATGCCGAACGCAAAGGCTTCGAAGTTACCGTCATGGATTGGCAACCCGGTGAAGAAGCGGGCATCAAAAGTGCTACCGTTTTGGTAAGCGGGCCCTATGCCTATGGTTATTTGAAAGCAGAAATAGGTGTACACAGGCTCGTGCGCATCTCGCCCTTTGATTCGGGGGCGCGGCGTCATACTTCCTTTGCCTCGGTTTGGGTCATACCAGAAATTGACGATACGATTGAAGTTGACATTAAGCCCGATGATTTACGCATCGATACGTTTAGATCAGGTGGCGCAGGCGGTCAGCATGTCAATAAGACCGACTCGGCCGTGCGTATTACCCATTTACCCACCAATACTGTGGTGGTGTGTCAGGCCGAGAGAAGCCAAATCAAAAACCGCGCCACCGCCATGAAACTTCTTAAGGCCAGGCTTTATGAGCTTGAGATGAGAAAGCGGCTCTTAGAACGCGACAAAGCCGAAGCGCAGAAACTCGAAGCATCCTTCGGCTCGCAAATCAGAAATTATGTGCTCGCGCCCTATCGCTTGGTCAAGGACTTAAGAACAGGCCTTGAAGTCGGCAACGTCGACGCTGTGCTCGACGGCGACATCCAGCCCTTCATCGACGCGTATTTGCTGCAAAAGCAACAACACTAGCGAATCGCTTTCCAAAAATCGTCATGGCGAGCCCTGAAAAGGGCGTGGCCATCCAGTAGTAGCTCGGCCGTCAATTACTGGCCGCGTCGCCCATGGCTCCTCGCCATGACGATGGGAGTGAGCCATGCAGCAAAGCCCCGCCGGGATGACATGGAGAATTTATTTAAAGTGTTTATCTAGATAGGGTACTTCCATGAAGGTTAGATAGATGAGGATTTCGTCTTTTGGGAAGTTGGCGCTCAGATGGTCAACCAAGTCTTTCACCTTTTTTTCGCTCAGTTCTTTGAAGAAGTCGGTTTCGGTTTCAACTAGGCCGTTATCGTTTGCTACGCCTAAATAGTCGAGCGTGGCTTTCAAAAGATCGCGTTTATGAAATAGCCAGTTACGGAAGAGTTCCTTTAAGAACTCCTGTTCCTTGGGTTTTGTGACCTCGGTCAGGGTCTCATGTAGGTGTTTTATCCGTTGTTCCTTTTTCTCTTTGATCGACGACAACAGAGATCGACTCTTATTCTTAACGCCATAATGGGCGAATAAAGATTCACGAACCTTGCGGGGAGACACCCCGATCACATCAGAAAAAGTGGTAAAAGAAATTTTCTTAACCAGGTCATTAAAATTCATGATGCCACTCCAAAGAAGCCGGAAGGCTTTATACCTGAGGAGCAGCGTTTTTGAAGTAAGCGGCCAAAAATTCTTTTAGTTGCGCTTCCGTGAGCACTGCGGCTTGATTTTTCGCAAAATTTAATAGGGCCTTAACTAGATCATCGGTGACGTCATAGCTGTGTTGTGAAAGCCAGTGCTTGACGTTGGACGCGCCACTCATGGGGCCAATTTCGATAACTTGGGCTTTGCCAAACCAATGAGCTGGTACGCCCGAATATACTGTGTTGGCCAAAACGTCGTCATGTCGTTGCTGCGCCTTGATTACGGCGCTAGCGTGCACTCCTGTCGCTGTGCGAAACGCATCGCTGCCAAAAACCGGATAGTTAGCTGGAATGGGCGTGCGGCATACGCGACTAACCGTTTCCACGTAGCGACTTAATGAAGACACTCCATGGGGATAGGCATGCTCTAGCTTGAGATTGACGATGAGTTGATCCAGGGCGGTATTACCTACGCGCTCGCCAATGCCCAGCGCCGTGCCATGAAGGCGATGACAGCCGTATTGTGCGGCGCATAAGGCGTTAGCCACAGCAAGGCCACGATCATTATGGCCATGCCAATCAATTTTCACATCTTGCCGGGTGTCCTTGATTAAGTTTTTGGTAAAGCCCACCAGCGCTTTCACGCCATCGGGTGTCGCATATCCTACGGTGTCGCACAGCACGAGCCGCTCCACTCCTAGGCCGATGGCGTGATTAAAAAGTAGTCCGAGGGTAGCCTTGTTTGACCTGGTGGTGTCTTCGGTGACGAAGGCAACCTTTAGGTTTTCCTGGTGGGCAAATTTGATGGCCTCTTCGGCGGTGGCTTTTAGCTTGTCCAGGTCCCAATTTTCTACTGTTTGACGAATGGGGCTTGTGCCCAAAAAGCAATACGCCGTGATGGCGATCCCAGCCCGTTGTTGAATGGTGGCGATGGGTTCGATGTCGGCCCTCACGGTGCGTGCCGCGCAGTTGACCATCAAATTAAGTCTATGCTGCTTTACAAAATGCGCGATGGCCAAGACGTCGGCAAAGGCCCGTGGCCCTGCTCCCGGTAGGCCAATATTAGCGATGGTAATGCCCAGTTCATCCATGAGCGTGATGAGTTCAAATTTGTCCTCTATTTTTGGGTCGCGAACCGATGGCGATTGAAGACCGTCTCTTAGCGTCTCGTCACAGACTTCCACAGTGGTTGGGAATGCGTTCGCGCGTTCTAGCGCATTCCAGTCATAAATGAGTTCTTGCTGCTCCATTTCTGCCGCTTCCTTGCTTCACGGGAATTCTTGGCCATGTTACAGCGCAACCGACAATTTGCCTAGCGAATCTAATGATGCATACATTGAGTTGATAGTTGTTTTGATTGGGAGCCATTTTTATGGGGATTAAGCGATTCATCGTCATGTTTACCGCCTTGCTCCTATGCGGTCCTGTTGCGGCGGAAGACATAGTGGTGGGGATTGAGCTTCTGCCGGTACGTAAGATCGCGGTTTTATTCACCCCCATTGTTTTGCCTGACATAATCAGTGCCAAAGCGGCCTTCGAGTATCGTCTTCACCCAAAGTTCAATTTGGTGATTCCGGTGGAAGTCAAATGGATGAACTATCGCGAGCTTATCCGCTTCGGCGCCAGACTCTTTAAAGCAAAAAATCAAAATGTGCCGGAAAGTTGGTATGGAGAAAATGTGAGCCCACGCATTGCCTGGAATATCGATATATCCCAGCTAAAAGTATCAACCGGCCTTGGGGCAAAGTGGTTTCCTTTTAGCGAATCCATGACCAACGCGTTTTTTTTAAAGTCCACCATGATGGTGGGCGTAGAAGTTTTTAATGCTTACGGCGCTGAAGGTAGAAAAGACGATGCAGTTTTTACCCATGTTTTCACCATCGGATACAACTGGGTGAAAAGAAGTGGCTTCACTTTTGGTTTTGAACTCGGCGAAGAATATACCTGGCACACAAGCCCCATCAAAGAACTGCCAATTTTGCTCGATGGACTGATGCCCATCCTGCAGTTGTCGCTGGGATTTACGATTTGATGTCGGGCATATAAGCCTGACCCCATGGAAACAACCACTCAATTTTCTCACCTAAAGGCAGATGCGCCTGCCATGGTGGATATAAGTGAAAAGACTAATACCAGGCGTGAAGCCATAGCTGTCTCTCATATTAGAATACCTATCTGGTTAACTGAGCAGCTACAGAATGATGCGGCCATCAACCAAAAAGGTCCAGTATTTCATACTGCCATTATTGCGGGGACGATGGCGGCCAAAAGCACGTCGGCTCTTATCCCGTTATGCCATGCGATTGGCATTGACTATGTCCACATCGACATTGATATCGACGAGCCGGGCATCATCGCTATCCGCTGCCGGGTAAAAAGTCTCGGTCGAACCGGCGTGGAGATGGAGGCTCTTACTGGAGCAAGTGTTGCCGCCTTGACCATTTATGACATGTGTAAATCCCTGAGTTTTGACATGGAAATTACGGGGACAAGGCTCATGAAAAAGACTGGAGGCAAAAGCGATGTCGAGCTCCCATAGTCAAGAAAACAATCTTTTTGGTTTAGTGTTGGCCGGCGGCAAAAGCACAAGAATGGGCCAAGCCAAGGCCTAT
>DASPVU010000067.1:0-4611 GCA_035622215.1 Myxococcota bacterium
ATTCTTAAGCGACACGACGTCGTCGAGAGAGGGCCTAGTAGCTTTAAAGGTCTTTAGGCTCGAGCTGATAAAATTAATGAATTTCTTGATCTTACTACTCTCCTCCTCCGGCTTTATTAAATGACGCATGGTATCAACGTCTGTTGTAATCAGCGCGAGATAATCTGCCGCGTTATGTACCAAACCTAATCCGTTCTCTTTTATTTCGGTTTGGATGTCAACATCACGACCCATATGGCTCAGAGCGATCATCTCTTTGAGGGATGGTTTTTTTTCAAAAAAATCGCGTAGATTATTGCGTAAAAATTGGTCATTGAGATCTCGCCACTGCCCGGGCGTGTAACTCGAGTTGTTGAATGCGAGTAATGCTACATAGTCATGTGCCGTCTTCAAAAGATGCCGGCTATTTTTATCGATGCTAGCGATTCGAGTGTTTATTTTTGAGTATTCATCCTGTGATTCTATTGCTTCTCGTCGAGATTTTATCGCCGCATCTATATCAGGAAACTGCTGCTCACTTGCTCTGATGGAATGATGACAGAGGCACAAAAGTAGTAAAAAGAAAAAGGTTTTTGTGCGCAGCATAATGACTCCTTCTCGTAATCGATCATCTTTGGACAGCGATTGCCACCGCAAGAGAACAATGACTAGTTCGATGTCATTTCATATTGTTCAACCAGTGTCATTTTTGATTACTGGCGAGGCTGGCTATAGGGTCTTAAGGTTCTGGCTGATGCCCTCACACGAATGCAATTGAAAATTTTTTCATTTTTTTTCTTGTATATTGCTATATTATAAAATACTATAATAAAAAGAAGTAAATGGACATGACTATGAAGACTAAAAATTATGACGACCATCTCAAAGAACGGCTCGATCATAAAGAAATCAAGAAGCTAGAAACAAGGGTGAAGCTGGAGAGAGATTCATTAAAGGCTCTTCAACGCGGAATAGCATCCGTCTTAGCTGAGCACATGAAAGAAACCGGCATGGGCTTTAATGATGTCGCGAGAGGCTTAGGGGTAAGTGCATCGCAAGTGGCAAAGATTCAGAAGGCTGAGGCTAATTTGACTTTTGCGTCGGTGGCGCACATTGCAGCGTTTTTGGGCAAAAAACCGCATTTGAGTTTCAAGTAAGACGAGGAATTTTTGGGGGGAACATGAAGATCATTTTGTTTGGATGTTTATTGGTTACGATTATTTCAGGTTGCGGGGATATTGGTTCGATAAATTTGGGTGAGGGTCCGGACTGGTTGACGAATGATGCCGGTACAAATGGCACTTCATATACGGGCGGATATTCTTGCAAAAGCAATTTTGTCACGCCATTGATCGAGGAAAAAGTTTCCGGCTACGCGCCAACAATCCGGTTTGTGGCGAGTCAAAGAGGTTCCGTTATCGACAGCTTCAGTAATCGATCCTCGGTTAAAGAGCGATGCGACGAAATACAAAATCGCCTGTCAGGTTTTTCCATCAAGGACGGCTCTCGCATCATCAGAAATATTCTGCGCCTCGATATCAAATTCGAATTACCATGGGATGCTACCGACGAAATGCTCCTCGGCCGAACCATCAGTGCACGTCCAACCCAAGCCCATTTAGAATTTACCGACGGCAGCCTGAAAGATTCGATGACGTCGATGGAATTACGTTGTCCAGGAGCAGCCGCCATCTCCTGCCGGATAACGGAGATTGGGGATTATAAAAGATGCGATTCTTATGTAGTTGATTATTCCGACCATTGCACTTTCCGAAATTCTGTCGTCACATATAGCTTTTCGGACCATCAAAAAACGCAGCTCGACATAGCCGGTGAGCTCCACATTTCCGGCAGTGGCGAAGCGCAACTTAAGTTCACCAAGCTAGCCTGGAGTGAAGTGTTTTAGAATTGGTCTTGACAGAATCACTCCCAGTGGATAGCCAAAAACAATCATACGGGGAGCTGCTCCTTAAAGCGGCTGAGAGTTTCAGAAATTGGCTGAATGACCCATTAACTTGATCCAGGTAATGCTGGCGAAAGGATACTATGAAAAAATCACAGATACTTGTTTCATTGGTTTCATGTACGTTCGTTGCAACAGTCGTTGTTGCCCGGATTGCGGATGACGAACCAGAACCAATCGTTTTTCCCCCTGAGTGCATAATTGGCTGTGGCGACGGAGGAAAATTCCCTGCATTAGATCAGGCATATTTTGAAAAGCTCAGTGAGTTAAATTGCCCAGACCTACGCTATAAGTTGCCGGGGTATTATTCTACCGATGTCGAAGAACGGCGATTCATCGTCTATTGGGACTGGCGCGGTGGCACTGCCGGCTCTTCTATCGGTGTCTGCGAGCAATCGCGAAGAGCTAATTTAGAACCCGCCATACCATCTCAGTATAAGTGTTATTTCCCAAACCCAAACTCGCAAACCGAGATCTTTGACAAAATCCGAAGAAAAATACCAATTGACTGAGAAGGGCCATTTGAGGCTTTTTGTCAGGGGCGACCTAAAAAATGACCCTTGTTTATCGGCGCCGTGTTTTATTTGGTCGCGCTAAATGTTGCGTCTAAAACTCGGGTCAATTTTTACCCCGCATCCGTGTATAACGAGCGAAGGAATTTTTTTCGTCGACAATTTACCTAATTCCTAGAAATCATCTTAAGCGTGCCTTCTAGGTCGCCGTCACGAAACCGGCCATTTGAACGAAAAATTACGGGAACCTCGTTCCCATCAATAAGATCCTGATACCTATTTCTGGTTATGATGATTGTTGGCGATTCCATTACACAGTGTCCATTAAGGCTTGTACCGCCGGTTTGTAAATCGAACTTCAGACTGACATCTGAACCACGAAAGTCCAGCAAAAACGCCCCGTAACATTCAAGGTCATCGCTACATTGCGTCTTCACACTTCCTTGAGTGATGCTGTCGTCCGAATCAGGGGCGCTCACCGTGAGTGTAGAAATGAGCGTGTGATTTCGGTAACTAAGCTGCAGTACCATATCGGCAATACTGCCGTGTGAAATCATGATTGCCGATAGAAATAACACTAACCGCATAGCATCAAACTCCGTTTGTTCGGTAATTTTTTTCCAACTGCCATAAATAAGGGCACCGAAGAGGCACCTATAGTTCAGGATATTTGCCCTCTTTCGATTAACTGACGGCCGCATTAGTTTAGGATAGGGAGTACATGGCAACGTCAATGCCAAATCAAAAAAAATAAACAAACCATGCAATTTTCACTCGTATTTGAACCAAATCTCTCATCGGCCGATGAGAATACAATTTATCAGGGTCTATTAGCCCACAATGCGGAAGACCTTGGCCTTCCATTAGATGAGATTCGCACTAAGCCATTTGCTTTTGTGGTCAGGATCGACGGCGCAATTAAAGCAGGTTTAGTTGGTAACATCAAATATCGCTCCGCCTTCGTGGATACCCTTTGGGTTGACAAGTCTTTGCGCAAACAGGGTGTTGGTAGAAAGCTTCTGGCACAAGCTGAAGAGCATGCCGCAAAAAACAGCTGCAACGTGATTTTTCTCAACACGCTGAGCCCAGCCAATGTGAGCTTTTATAAAAAATCTGGTTATGTTTTTGAGTTCGAGCGCAAAGATTATTTAGGCGGCTACCCTATGCGGTATTTCAGAAAACCCTTAGGTTGATTTTCTTTTGGTGAACACCTGATTTTTGAACAGTTCCTTGAAGCCCAGCTTTTGATAAATTGACAGGCCTTTTGGGGAGGCTTCAAGAAAACAATGCTTGGCTTCTTTTTGGGCGGCTAACGCAATTCCATAGCTCATGAGCGCGGTGGCATATCCTTGGTGCTGATATTGGTGGAGTGTGGCTACGTCGTCGATTCGGGCCCAGTTGTCGTTCCAAGAAAGGGTCATTGAAGAGATAATTTCATTGTCCTTAAAAAGGCTTAAGTGGCTCATGTTTCTTTTGCGCTCTAAAGCGAGTTTATGGGACCTGGCATACTTTATGTTGATATCGTCTGATGTTGCTGGAAACGCGCTCAGCGGAATTGCCCATGTATCGAGGTTATCATCCATGTTTTTGACAGATTCATTTTGAGTGGGCGATATTTGATTTAGGCTTAACGCCATCGCCACAGAAACATCTGCTGGCATAAAACCATGGCACTTTAGCATCTCATTGACATCCTGCGTTACAAGCTCGGCCCGCATGACAATGCACCAAGACGTATTGGTAAGGGCGAAAAAATCCACCGTTTCCTTGATAAGCCTATCGAGTGATCTAACAGAATTTCTCATCACCAGTGTATTCTGCGGCTCGCCATCGACATCGGTACTATAGGCAGATGCAGCGCCATTACAGTCCCTAGTGCGCTTTGCGATGGACGATGAAAAATAGTCTTCGGCTTGCGAAAATAACTTGATGAGCTGATTATCCATTTGTTGCTTCTTTTTTATTGACTAATTCGTTTGGTGAACCACATCACAAGATCGTCATCGACATTTACTGATTGCCCATAAACTAATTTGATATATCGATAGGTCGGTCCAAGTCCGTCTGGAATATACCCACGCTTTACATATAATTTCTGTGCATCGCCATAGCCGTCATAAAGCCCGACACCAATGCCAACCACGGGCGATTTTTGAG
>DASPVU010000068.1:0-3529 GCA_035622215.1 Myxococcota bacterium
CAGTAATTAGCGTCTAGGCTTCTACTGGATGGCCACGCCCCTTTCAGGGGCTCGCCATGACGATGGGAGTGATTTATGCAACAAAGCCGATCAAGCCGCGGACGGCACGTGTGCGGTTTTTGGACAGTTATGCGCGTAGCGCGTGGGGGAGGAATCAAGGGAGGGGGCCTTCGGTGCTAGCTTCCACCACTTCTGCCTCGGCTGCGCCCTCTTCTTTGGCTTCTTCCACCACGGGCTCGACGATGGCGGCTAGGATCACTTTGATTTTGGCCATCACGCCACCTTCAAGCCGCACCGGGATTTCATGTAAACCAATGGTCTTAAGCGGCGTCTCAAGCTTAATATCTCGATGATGAACATTGAAACCGTGTTCTTTTAAAGAGGCTTCGATATCTCGAGCACCAACTGAACCGAAGAGCTTGCCTTGATCGCCTGCTTTCACCTCGATAGTGAATTTTTGGACCTCGATGCGATCGCGAACTTGCTCACTCGTCGCCTTGAGTTTGGCTAACTGATGTTGCACCAGTTGTTTTTGATGCTCGAATTGCTCAAGACGAGATTGCGAAACAGGCAATGCCAACCGCTTGGGCAACAGGAAATTTCTTAAATAGCCCGGCGCCACTTTTACCACATCGCCCACGTGACCCAAATTAGCCACATCTCGCGCCAAAATTGCTTGTACCCTGCTCGCCATTATTATTCGCCTCCAAAAATTCCGATAACGTGTTCGAACTTATTTAATTCTCGTCTCCGAACATGTCGTCTTCTTCGTCTTCGTCATCCATGCCAAAACCGCGGGACCTTCGGTCGTAATCGCCGCCTTCACCTCGATCACCAAAACGACCCCGACGATCAGAATACTCGCGTCTTTCCTTAAACACTGGTGGCACCAAAGAATCTTCTTCGACTTTGGCGAGCTCCGGATTAACGTCGTGCTTTAAAACAACGCTCTGCCTAATCAATACATTGTCGTCAATGGAAAGCGCGCGGTCGAAATCCTTGACAATGCCAGGCTTGCCCAAAAAATGATGATGGACGAAAATTCCGCGCGTCTCTTTTTGCGTTTCCCAGGAGAGCTTGCGTCGTCCCATGGCAGTAACTTTGAGGTTTTTTCCACCCAAACGTTCAATCAGTTCTTTTTTCGCGAGCATTAAATCCTTTGCCGCTTTGTCGTCGAGCTCTGGGCGCATAATGTAAATAGTTTCGTATTCGCGCATATGCTCACGTGCTGCCATGTTGTCTCTCTCCTAATGCTTTACGCTTTACGCTTTACGCGCACCACTTATAGCAGATGCACAGCCGTTAGCAACAAAAGGATTAGCTATTTTCTTGGTGATCGCGATAATGGGCGATAGTTTCCATCACCATTACCATATCGGAAAATCGTTCGGAGAGTTCTTGAAAAAGCGCGGCATTTTTACCGGCATACGCCCGCGAGAGCCCTGAAGCACAGGCGTAGGCGGCCGAACCCATATCCTTGTAGTAGGTATCGGAAACAATACGATTGGCGCTCGATTCTTTAAAAAATCCGAGCAAATACAGGGAAGTATCACCAAGGTGGCGGTAGATTTGTAGCGCTTCTCGCTCTTCCGATGAATATGCCCTTTCAAGAAATTGGGCCATGATGAGCTTTTCACCATAATTAACCCCGGCAAAAGCTTTTTCCGAGCGCGAAAATTCGTTGAGAAGATGGACGACATAAACCTGGGCGTTATCCGTGAATACGACGTTTGATTTGCGCATGGCAACATTAAGGGCTTCCCTGAAGTAGGCCTGCATACTACTTGCCAATACCAGCATCAAAATCTTGCTCCTCTGGCTCGCAACCTTAGGAAATGACTCAACATTTCGGACATAGAGCCACGCGTTTTTGGTTCGTAATGTAATGATATTAACTAAGCTGGCAATGGGCAGATCTTTCTTTACCCCTATCCCTTGACCGTCTATCTCATGGGACTACGCTACCCTCGTGCTGCACGTTGTCGTACAGCCAAATCAGAGTCATGGCGGATCGCATCCACCAAGACTCAAAGCGCCTGGCAATTAATTGCGTAGGGCGATCATAAGTTTTTTTGAAAGGAGCAAATATGGCAATTGCACTAAGACCCCTTGGTGATCGCGTGTTAGTGAAGAGAATCGATAGTGAAGAAAAAACTAAAGGCGGTATTATTATTCCCGATAGCGCCAAAGAAAAACCGCTGGAAGGTGAAGTAGTGGCAACCGGCGAAGGCCGTATCTTTGATAACGGTCAAAAAAAGCCCATGTCCGTGAAGGTTTCTGACCGCGTACTTTTTGCCAAATACGCCGAAACCGAAGTCAAGCTGGAAGGACAGAGCTTTTTGTTGCTGAGAGAAGACGACATCCTCGGTATTTTGGCCTAATTAAACGTTCAACATTTTTAAATAAAAGAGGTAAAACATGGCTGCAAAAGAAATACTATTTGATGTACCTGCCCGTGAAAAACTACTGGCAGGTGTGAATAAGTTAGCAAATGCGGTAAAGGTCACGCTCGGTCCTAAGGGACGTAACGTCGTGATTGAAAAGAGCTGGGGTTCGCCAACCATCAGCAAAGATGGCGTCACCGTCGCCAAAGAAATCGAACTTGAAGACAAGTTTGAGAATATGGGCGCGCAAATGGTGAAGGAAGTCGCTTCAAAGACTTCTGACAACGCCGGTGATGGCACCACGACGGCAACCGTCTTGGCTCAAGCGGTTTGCAAGGAAGGTGCGAAACTGGTCGCTGCGGGCCATACACCAATGGGCATCAAGCGTGGCCTCGACAAAGGCACCGCTGCTATGGTGGAAGAGCTCAAGAAGCTTTCCAAGCCCATTAAAGATCACAAAGAGATTGCTCAAGTAGGCAAAATCTCGGCAAATGGCGACGGTACCATTGGCGAGATCATTGCAGAAGCGATGGAAAAGGTTGGTAAGGAAGGCGTTATCACGGTTGAAGAAGCCAAAGGCCTCGAAACTTCTTTGGAAGTTGTTGAAGGTATGCAATTCGACCGCGGTTATCTGTCACCCTATTTCGTAACCAATCCTGAGCGTATGGAAGCCGTGATGAACGATCCATACATCTTGGTTTTCGAAAAGAAGATCGCCAATCTCAAGGATATGTTGCCGCTCTTGGAACAAGTAGCCAAATCCGGCAAGCCGCTCTTGATCATCGCCGAAGATGTTGAAGGTGAAGCTTTGGCCACTTTGGTCGTAAACAAGCTTCGTGGAACCTTGAATATTTGTGCGGTAAAGGCTCCAGGCTTCGGTGACCGTCGCAAGGCTATGTTGGAAGACATTGCTACCTTGACCGGCGCTACCTTCATCTCTGAAGACATGGGCCGTAAGCTTGATAGCGTAACCGTCTCCGATCTGGGCAATGCTAAGCATGTGACCATCGACAAAGATAATACGACTATCGTTGATGGCGCAGGCGGCAAGCAAGAAATTGCTGCTCGTATCAATCAGATTCGTGCGCAAATCGAAGACACCACTTCCGACTATGATCGTGAAAAACTGCAAGAACGTTTGGCCA
>DASPVU010000069.1:0-8703 GCA_035622215.1 Myxococcota bacterium
TCCGTAGGATGCAAGTTCAAGCTCAGGATGTTCTCGCGGAATCAAATGCAGGGGATCAACATCGGCCAACAAATAGCCCCGCACCCGATAGGCATGAATCAGCTGGCTCACTCTCATGGCCCGCTCAGTTTGGGTGATCGATGCCTGTTGGCCGACCACGATGGCCTCATCCTTTTTTAAGCGAAACGGTAGATGGGGAATTTTTAAGGCGGAGAAAATTTTTTCATAAAACTGGTTTTCGCCAATTAAAAGGTCGTGGAGATAGGCTAAAAATAGGCCGGATTCTGCGCCCTGAATCACACGGTGATCATAGGTGGAGCTCACTGACATGACCTTGCCGATACCAAGGCCCTGCAAGGTTTCTGGTGATGCCGCTTCATATTCCGCTGGATAGCTAATGCTACCCGTGGCAATGATGGCGCCTTGACCCTTCATCAGCCGAGGCCGCGATAGCATAGTGCCAATGCCACCCGGATTGGTCAGGGTGACCGTGGTGCCCATAAAATGCTTGGCATCGAGCTTGCCGCCATGGGCCAGCTCAATGAGCTCGTTGTAGCGCTCAAAAAAAGCGCGAAAATCCAAAGCCTCAGCTGACTTAATATTGGGTACTACAAGCGTCCTTGCGCCATCTCGCCCCGGCAGATCAATGGCTAGGCCCAGGTTGACGTGCCGGCGTACAAGCTTGCTTGGCCCCGACTCGCTTACGGCATAGCAATTATTCATGGCAGGAAATTTCTTGATGGCCATGACGATGGCGTAGGCAATGATGTGAGTGAATGAACATCGCGGGCGGGCGTCGTCTTGCAGGAATTGATTAATAACGAGGCGGTTTTCTTCCAACACCTTCATGGGGATATTGCGAATGGAAGTGGCCGTAGGGATGGCTAAGCTTTCCTCCATGTTTTCCGCAATCTTTTTGTGAATGCCCATCAAGGGCTGCGTGATTATGTCGTCTTTTTCCTGAACCTGTTCCGCTGGCCGCATTAGGGCATTCGACGTTTGCGATAGGGGCTTTTCATCTTCGCCGAATAGGGGCGATTTTTTTGGCGCCTTATCCTCGAAAAAATCCCGCCATTCCTTGGCTACGCTGAGGGGATTTTCTATCCACTGCGCCCGTAAAATTTCAACGTAACTTTCGTTCAGCCCAAAACCGTTGGCAAATTTTTCATCCATCACGGCATATCCTCACATCCCTAGAAAAACCGGATTACAGCGCCTGGGAGAGAAATCGAAATGGTAAACTCTCCGGTCCTGCGGAAGAGCCGGTTGAAGTTTATCATCTAATTTTCGGCTCAGCGTCCTCGGCCAGGAGAGTTTACCATTCCGATTTCTCTCCCAGGCGCTGTAGTCGACAAACTAGCGCAGGGAAGCAAATTGGAAAGCGACGTCACCATCAAACAGAACCTATTTTTGCATAACACGGGGAATTTCAGTAATTTTAATACATCAACAGCGCCACGACGGGAGCCTATTTAATGTACCGTGCCACAGGCACTCGCAATCCGCTCGTGTCGCCCCGCGGCTTGACCGCGGGGTCCAGCACAAGAACACCTTTGCTTGTTCGTGGATACCGCGGTCAAGCCGCGGTACGACACAAAATGGAGTTTAGGTTGAGAGCTTATTTATATATTATGGGTCTCGTTGTGTTTGCGGCTTGCGGAGGCCAATGGTCCCATGATTTCGCTACGGATGCCAAACCTATTGCAACTTATTTAGAAAATCATCAGCTAAAAAGTCGGCCTCATCTAAAAATTCGGCATGGCGCCTTCACCAAAGAATTTTTGCTCTACGGCAGCTTTATTCCCATGCTCAATTCTCCCACGGGATTTTCTCTCAGGGGACGCGTGATTAAATTCCAGATTTTTGCTGATCGCGTAGTTTTGCTCGAATCTCCGCGCGGGCATTCGATAGCCAATGACCAAAACAATCTCATTTTACTCGCGGAGTTTCCCATCGTGTACTCTGACGACGAGGGTGTGGTGATTGATTTTGCCCGCGGTATGACCACCGCCTTCACCGTGAGAAATGTCCACTCCTACGGTGTCTTTGATAAGGGCGCTGGTACGGCTGAACAATTTAAAGCCATCATGCTTTCCGCAAGCTTTATTAAGAGCATCGATGCCAAGGACGATGTTTTGAGCATCAGCCAAATCGCCCAATGGCGTAATCAAAAATCTGAGCTGATCTCGGCCGAATTTCGCTATTTTTTTCGTGAATATGCTCCCGATCCGCAATTTAAGAAAATGCCTTTTGGCAAGCATCGCTGGGTCCAGTATTTTTCTACGCCCCCTATGGTGGAAGCCCCCACTACCCTCCCTAAAGCCTACATCGCGAAGTGGGATATCAGAAAACCAATTATTTTTTATATAAGTGCCAATACTCCAGAAACTTACCGCGAGGCGATAAGAGATGGCCTGATTTTTTGGAACCACATTTTTGGTCAAAATATCATTGAAGTGCGGGATCTCGATCCAAAAAAATCAGCACCCGACCCCGAGCTCAATATCATCCAATGGGTCACTTGGGACAATGAGGCCTCGGCCTACGCCGATATGGTGGTTGACCACCTCACCGGAGAAATTCTAAAAGCCCAGATTTATGTGCGAAGCGGCTGGGTGGTGCAGTCGGCACGCAAGTTGCGCAATGTGCTGCAGGAACTTTTCTTGGAAGAAGAGCCCAAGGTGGAAGGCCCAATGCCCGATGAAGGCGTGCCTCTGCCGACGGTTTTTGACTTTGACCATCGTTGCCTAAAGACCATGACGCATTTTAACGAAGGTGCGGAGCTGCTCGAGATGTTGAGTAGATCTCAGGTTTCCGACGACACGATGAAGGTGCTTACTGGAGACATCTTACGCGCCGTCATCGCCCATGAAATTGGGCACGCTTTCGGTTTGCGCCATAATCTGGCCAGTAGTACCCAGGGCAATGTTAGTCTGTCGCTTCGCGAACCGGTGCTCAAAAACTATCTCCAAACCGGAGTGTCAAATCTGAGCCATGAACACTTTCTCACACGCAGCATCATGGATGTCTTATCTGCCGCGGACGACGCCTTGGTGGGCGCGCAGATGCGAGAACTTTTGTCTGAAGATCCAAAAAACCCCCAGAATAAAATTCGCGCGATTTATGACTTCGATCGGCAGGCTATTGAATACGGCTATTTTAACCGGCCGATGAAAGGCAACATGACCTTTTGCACCGATGACGACGTGGCGATTTTTCGGGATTGTCAGCGCTGGGATGTCAGCGATACGCCCATTTTGTTTGCGGCTCACCGACTAAACAACGTGCTCAATCAAATAGCTATCATGTTGGCGGAGACGTTTAGCTCAAGTATCGATCCCGAGCGAAGAGGCGGCCGACTTGCCGTGACCGACGTGATATTGACCAACACCGGTGTGCAAAAGATTTTTACGCAATACGTTAAAGACTTGTTCCTTTGGTTTAATGAAAAGGCGCGGTCGGTACAAGTCGAAGCAGGCTTTCAGGCTTTTGGTCCGCAAAACAAGGACGAAATAAACCTTGCGAGATGGAAAAGTCTGCGCGATCAGATGCTAGCCCAGGGTGTGGAGCAGACCTTGTTCGGCCATCTGCCACCTTTTCGAAAACCTCATCTGGCAAGCGAGCATCTAGCTAACGTATTTGCCCAGCAACTTGCTCATAATATTAACCAGCTCAAAAAAACCCGAGCGAATTTCACCGTGTCGACGGAGGAACAAGAAACGGCCAAGACCATCGCCCAAGCATTTTTTGATCAGCTCCATAACGAAACCATCTTTGCCATGCTCAATATCATCGGCCAAACGCGCTTCGACGATCCGGATTTTCAGCTTCCCATCGAAGCTGCCCTGGGCCAAATTGCCGACGAGCTGATCCTATCTATGGATGGCCGTGCAGGTGAAATTGGCACCGTGCCACAATTCACCTACGAGTTTCGGTTGAGAGATGCGGCGGTGGAGATCCTAAATCCCAGTCTTGGCTTATTGGCCGATTGGTCCTTTGATGGTTTGCGCGGCATCGCTCAAGAACTAAAAACGCTCATGCGCGAGACTCAGGGCTTCGACGCCGATAATGGCTCGAATATTGGCTCCCTGCCCCGAGCGCAGCGACAGTGGTTTATCGAACAGAATCGCATCCTGAAGAGGATCATGAACATAAGTTCGAAGTCACGCTCAGACAAAGATTCGCAGGCCTTGCCCAAAGTGCCGCCCGCGCTTTCCGAGAACATTGATCCGATGATGGAATAAGACGTACACCCCAAATGCTAGCAAAATAACCATTAGTACTAACCACGAGGTATACGTCATGCAGGTGTTACTACCTAATAGCTCCTTTTTTGCCAAGATGCTCGGAGCAACATTATTGGCTTTGACGATGTCGTTTGCAGCAGGCGCCATGAATCAAGGTCAAGATCAAAGTCAAGGCAAGAACCTAAAGCCGATCAAGAAGGGTGAGTGCGCTACGGCACCAGCCAGCAAATCATGCCCATCGCAATTAAGCAGCCAAGCACAAGTCCAGGCACCAAGCAAGGTTGTGCAAGCTCCGGCTAAGACTTCCCAAGCTCAAGCTCTGCCAAAAAGCTTTGGCCAGACCGGAGCCCAAGGCTTCGGTTTCCAATGCGATGATGAGGATGATGATGATTGCTCCGACGACTGTGATGATGATGATGACCAAGACCAAAAATCACAATCGCAAGGTCAATATAATCAACAAAAATTCAAGTCGACACAAAACGTGCCAAGCCTAGGCAATACTTCTTTCGGCCCAAGTGCCCCAACCACTTCTACCGCGACCACCACTGCCTGCCCGACATTGAGCACCTGTAACTCCTATGTTGCGGCTAGCGCCTTCGGTGCCAACATAGCGCCGCAAGCTTTGACTACCATCGCCACTGCCGGCAAACCCTTTGCTTCCGTAGTAGGACCCAAGAAAGTGGCAGTTGGTTGGCATGTGAAAGGCGAAAAGATTTACGGAAAGACGGGTTACGATTCCTGGAATGAGTCTCAATGGACCGATGTCCGTGCGGAAAACATCAATTGGCAAAATATTGACGCATGGGCCGCAAATCTACAAAACGTCTATGTTTCAGGCTTAATCAAACATTTCAATTTCTTTAAGGCCACGATCAGCAACTCGACCTTCGCTGGAAAATTCGCTGACTTCGATTTCCGCGGCACCAAGCTAAGCAATGTGGTCTTTACAGGTAAGTTTATGAGCAGCAAAAGTGGTAAATATTCCAACTTTGATCGCGCCACGTTGGACGGGGTGGCCTTTGTCAATGGTGACATGAAAAAGGCGACCTTTAAAGGAACAAAATTCAAAAACGTAACTTTCCCCTGCACCCAGGTCCACGGCTCAGTTTCCTTCGAAAACGCCGATTTCTGGGATGAACGTCAACAAAAATGGGTGAAACTGAGCGGCGAGCATCTCAGCGCCATGGGAGCAATTCTCTCTGACGGACACAGAAAAGCACTCAATAAAGAGGCTTATTACAGAGAAACCAACCATTAGTCTAATTATCGCCCTCCCCCTTAAATCCCTTTCCCGCATGCGGGAGAGGGAAATTTTTTAGGCGCGGTCTTGGTTTTGCGATGTTTGTAGTGGCCAAACTAATCTGGGTTTGAATTTCAAGTAATCGCAGGAAAGCATCATATAGACTATGCCATTACGTTCGCCTTCGAAGGCGTATTTGAATGATGACTCGCCGTGAAGATGACCATAGACGCAAATACGAACTTTATATTTTTCGAGTAAGTCGGCAAATCCAGTATTTTCTTGCTTGACCGTGAAGGGTGGATAATGAATCGCGGCAATAATATCCCTGCCATCTGCTATCTTCACTGCCTGTTCTAGACTCATGCGTAAGCGTTCAAGTTCGCGATGATAGATTTTTTCATCATGCTCGGTGTAGTCAAAAGATCCAGGAGCGGTCCAGCATCGCGAGCCCGCAACCACCACCGGTCCTAGATCGTAGCAGTCGTTTTGCAGCGCGATGCAGGATCCGGGAATAGTTGCTCGCACTTTGCCAATCGCATGCCACCACAGATCGTGATTGCCCTTGACGAGGATTTTCAAGCCCGGCCGAGCGCCGATCCAAGCAAGGTCAGCCTTGGCTTCGTCAAGCTTCATGGCCCAAGACAAATCTCCTGGGCATAAGACTACGTCATCGTCACCCACCAAGGCGTCCCAATAATTGGCCATCTTTTCCGCGTGGTTATGCCAATGGTCACCAAAAATATCCATGGGCTTGTCGCTCCCAAACGATAGGTGTAAATCGCTGATGCCCCAAATCTTCATAAGCCACCTAGAAATAATGCCATCTTCTATTAAAAATCTCGCAACCTTGTTGCCCCATAATATCCAATGGGCAAATTATTTTAACAATGAAAACCCCGTGGACCTAGAAATCGGCACGGGCCGCACCCATTTTTTGTTTGAGCGCGCCCTCAATTTTCCCGAACGAAACATCGTGGGCGTGGAATGGAAATTCCAATTCGTCGAGCAAGCCAATCGACGCATCATAAGAGAAGGTATTCCTAACGTCGCCGCCTTTCATGGCAATGCCTGGCTCTTAATACCGCTTCTCTTTGCCCCAAATTCCATAGCCCAGGTTTTTGTTAATTTCCCCGATCCATGGTGGAAAATGCGCCACAAAAAACGTCTGGTGCTCAACGAGCCCTTTCTTGATGCCCTGGCCCAGCGCATGAGGCAAGACGGTTTCCTGGTGATCCAAACCGATGTCCGTGAACTGCTAGAAGCCTACGGGTCCCTGATAAAGAATCACGGTGCGTTCAAACCCGACCTTCTTACGGACCAACAAGCCATCACCACCAAACTCAAGGCAAAATCCCACCGCGAAAAGAAATGCCTTTCCCAGGCCCTCCCCATCTTCCGCCAAATTTTTTACAAAAAACCTGCTTTATAACTAACCAATCATTACTAATAGTTTACGTACTGCATAAGGATAAGAGGTAAACTATGAAAACGATCAAGTACTTAGTAATTTTGTCCGCTATTTCCATGGCCTTGACCGGGCTCGCCCACAAGGCTCCCCATAAGGCCAACAAACATCACGCCCATGGCACGGACCAAAAGCATCACAACGTGCACCATAAAAAGGCCGACCACAAAGCCCACACCAACAAGGCCCCAAAAAAGAAGAAAAAATAACGAGCTGATAAATGAATATTAAATATTTAATATCAATAAAATTGTTGATATCAATATGCGTTTTTCTTGTTGCTGTGAACGGCCAAGCGGCAACGCCTTTGGGGGGCGGCTGTACACTGCACACGGACTGTGAGAACTGGGGCGCTGGAGGAGTTGGCTGTTGCGGATATACCTGTCAGACCTTAGGCAAAGATTATCTTGGCATCAAATGGTGTCCTGACGATTGCGTTGGCGATCCAGCCAAGGGCCACGGCACCTGCCAGAAGATAGACATCGGTGGTAACTGTAACAACAATGCCGAGTGTAAAAACCCGGGTTGGTGCTGCAGCGGCAAATGCAAAACGAGGCAACAGGATTATAACGGAGACTGGCTTTGTCCCGAAGTATGCGTAGGCTGGCCACTTAAGCCCCCAGGCACCTGCAAAAACTAACATCTCAATAAATTGACCCCATTATCGGCGTTAAGCAATAATAACTGGGTGAAGAATTTACCAGATTGATGGTGAATTTTACGTGGGGGAAATTTGATGTCACGTACCCAGTTGGCCGCAATTTTCGCGGCGAGCGCTCTTGCCTATTTATTATCGTTAAATGTCTACGCCAAGGACGCCATTCTTTGCGTACCTCCGCCAATGCCAGACAATTCGGGCGACGTTGATGCCTTGATCATGTGCATCAACAAGGCCAATGCCCTGGGTGGCGGCACTATCGAGCTTAGCGGCCTTACCTATACCCTGCCCTCAGCTACCTTTGGTTTATTTACCGCTGACGGTCTTAACGGACTACCCGACATCACATCCAACATCACCCTCAAGAACGGCGTCATCACCAAAGATCCAAGCTTAGAGTTCAGACATCTTCATATCTCACCGCCCGGCAGCTTGAGCTTGAAAAAGATCACTCTGGAAAATGGTAATATTAGTGGTCTTGGTGGTGGTGCAATTTTTGTTGCAGCTGGCGCTATTTTGGGTACGGTCGAATATTCTAGTTTTATCAATAATATGGCGGTGTTCACATCCGCCGTAGTTATCCCGCCTGGAGGGGGCGCCATTCGAGTCGACGGAGAATTTTATTTAATCAAGCATTCCATATTTTCAAGCAATCAAGCCTTCGTGTCCACGGGAAGCGGCTTTATCGCGGGTGGCGCGATCCTTTTGACCAGGGTAGGTCCGGCCAATGGCGGCATGATAATCGATTCGATATTTGTGGCGAATGCCGCAAACGGGCTCAGCTTTGATGACGCGAATGGCGGGGCTATATATTTGGATAACAGTACCTCCCTAGATTCCATTATTCGCTCGAGTTTTCTAGGAAATAGTGCCAATCATGGTGGAGGAGCTATCTCAGTTGTGAGCGCGAACTTATCCACGGTAGACAGTTCGACGTTCTCCTTCAATACTTCGCAGACCACGGGAGCAATTGATGCAGGAGGAAGCATCGGCACCATCAGCAATTCTACTTTTGACCATAATCTTGTGGCGAGTACTTTCACCGTTCCTATAGGTGGAGCAATCATTATCGAGGACGGAGCTAGCA
>DASPVU010000070.1:0-8115 GCA_035622215.1 Myxococcota bacterium
CTTGATCTTACCAAGGAAGACGCTCTTCTGAAGTTCACGAAAGATGGAACCTAGTTGAATGTTCGATAAGGGTCGATATGCTCACAGCAGATTATTATTTTAGGAGAAGAAAATGGCATTTTCCCTTCCCGCTCTACCCTACAGTAAATCTGCGCTGGGACCACATATCTCGGAAGAAACGCTTGAGTATCATCATGACAAACATCATCAAGCCTATGTAAATAACCTCAACACCCTAACTGAAGGCAGCCCGCTTCAGCAAAAAACCCTCGAAGAGATCGTGAAAACAGAAAGCGGCGCTATTTTCAATAATGCGGCACAAGTATGGAATCATACTTTCTATTGGCATAGCATGGCGCCCAAGGCCGGGGGCGAGCCCCACGGAAAAATAAGTGCGCAGATCGATGAATTTTTCGCTTCCTTTGATGCGTTTAAGGAGCAGTTTTCCAAGGCGGCCGCGGGCCAGTTTGGCTCAGGTTGGGCATGGCTCGTCAGGGATGGGAAGACTGGACGCCTGTTGATTGAAACCACCGCGAATGCCGGCTGCCCCATAACCGAGGGCAATACGCCCGTTTTGACCTGCGACGTGTGGGAGCATGCCTACTATATCGACTATCGCAACGCCAGACCAAAATACATCGAAGCCTGGTGGAATCTAGTCAACTGGGACTTCGCCAACCAAAACCTGCGCTAATGGTGATTATTTTTATATTGATGTTTTAGTCTTTGCACCATTTGCGCATCGGCGGGGTCCATTTTCGGGCCAAAGGCTACTAGGTAAGTTCCCTTGATCTTTTTGCTCGGACAGCTCAGGGCAAAGAGTAGTTCTTCGTCGTCTAAATTGGTTTCGCCTTCGAAGCGATAGAATTTATCGACCACCAGCTGTTCCGGATCCAGTTCGCAATTTTTGGGAAAAGCCCACAAACCATTTTTGTGGGCCTTAAAATCCTCTGTGTACCCTTGCTTCGCGAGCCTCGCCAAGACTTCCGAAACGGTTTGTGGTTCCACCATGTTCGCGCTCCCACCAAAAAACTGTCCATCAAAATATTACAGCGCTTATCGCTTCTCGCAAAAATTTGTGTCGCCCCACGGCTCGACCGCGAGGCGACACTGATTCCAAGGAGGTCTAAGAAAGATCGGAGAGCATCTTTTCCATCCTTTCTAAATATATTTTATTTTCCGGTAACAAATCCGCGGGCATATTTTTTAGCTGTCCCTCAAGATCATTGATCGCTTGCTCTAACGTCTGTATGGCCTGGTATTTATTCTTCAATGCCACCTCAATTTCGGCCTTAAGGAGGTAATTTATGTAGACATATGGATTGTGGTAGATGGCCTCATTAACTAGCTCCCAAGACTTCTCTGGATGATAATAACCACGGAGCTTCAAGGCCTTGCTACGCGAGTAAAATCCAGCTTGAATGCGGTTAAAGCCATAGTTATCAAATGCTTTAAAATCCTGTACGCCCTGCTCCATCAGAGCTACCATTTCGTCGATGCGCTTCATATGAATCAGAATCTCCGCACCATTAGTGTGCGCAGCCCAAAGACCAATGCAGACAGCGCGCCAATAGGCATACTCCGCTACGACCACACCAATTTTATCCGCGCTCAAATGTTCTGTTGCATTCATGCATTGTTCGAATATCGCTTTGGATTTCTTTTTCGAAGTACCAAACTTTTTACGGGCCAGTTCACCTTCGTAAACGGCAAGACGCGCGTATTTATCCAACGCCTCTCCCCGCGTCGCGAGGCTCATCTTATTGGACTTAATGATTTTTACGTATATTTCCTTAGCCGCCGATATGCTCTTCACGTTGCTCTCTCTTTCAGCAAACAACGCGTTGGCTTTTTCCATATCGGTTTGTGCATTTAGTGAGATGGCTAATAAGATTGCAATGGTGATTGGCAAAAGCCAAAGTCTTCTATACATAATTTTCCCCCATTGGATATGTATAATCGTACTATCCATCACCGGCGAAAAATGGCGCACTACGGTTGATAAATTGCGACCATGGGTAGATTGCGATAGCGCTCAGCCACATCGAGACCATAGCCCACGACAAATGCGTCAGGGATGGTAAATCCAATAAAATCGGGCTTGATGTCGACCCTGCTAGTGGCGTCCTTCTTTAGGAGCGTACAGATCTTGATGCTTTTCGGCTCACGGCTAGCCAAATTGTCCACGAGATATTTAATGGTGAGGCCAGTGTCAAATATGTCTTCCACAATCAGTACATGTTTATGCTTGATGGGCCGCTCTAAATCTTGCGTAATCCTCACAACGCCGGAAGATGTCGTGGCTTCTCCATAGGAAGAAACACCAATCATTTCCATCTCTAACGGCAAATCAATGGTCCTCACCAAATCCGCCAAAAAAATGACGGAACCTTTCAGAACTCCTAGTAAGACGAGGGGATCGGAGACATTGGCATAATGGAGCGTGACTTGCTCTCCAAGCTCTTTCACCCTATCTGCGATCTTTTGTTGGCTGATGAGCGGAACCAGCCGCTTATCCCGAAAAACGCTCATAAAATCTCCTCAAAGAAACGCTAACAGCAGGAATTATTGATTAGCTCGCCAAAGCCACCGCCACCCGGCACGATATAGTGCTTATCGGTTAGGCCGCTCTCATTGGCCCAGTAGCGCCCTGGCATTTCATGTAAAATATCCGGCGGTGATGCGCCTCGGTCTAGTCTTAATGCGTAGACTTTTACATCTGGATGATCGGAGGTCATACGCCGTAAATATTCTGGAGTAACGACCAGATGAACGGCAAAAATACCTCGCGGGTGGCCTTTCACGTTTTCTTTGTAATAATTGATAATTTTTGACGTTGAACTACCGGTGGCACCCATGGGATCGGGAAAGAGCAGCATGGCGTTATCGACATCGCCGCCGATTTTTGAGCCAAATAGTTCAGCTCCTACCACTCTTTCGTTGGCATCAATAGTCCGCGACATAATCACATGATCTTGGCGCACAAAGCTTGGATCCAATATGCGGGTAAAAAAGTCGAAACTGACCTGACTGGGCAAAGCTCCAGCGCGCAAAATATTCACCGTCACAGTCTTGGTGCGTTTTTTCGTAACTTGACCCGCCCAAATTCCGCTATCGCTCACAGCGGCCATTCTTGTCTTGATGCAGATGATTTCGGTGGGAAACTCCCGTTTCACCACATTCCTAATGAGAAACTGATAGAGTTCCCGCACCAAATTGTTGATGGCCGGCTGAAGGGTTTGTGGCTCACAAAGATCAGCGAGCTGCCCTAAAGAGACTGGATCCGTCAAGATGTGAACATTTTCGCCATAGCAGTGTTCAAGCTCAGGTCGATCAAATCTGAGCTTGAGATAAACTTGATCTACACTCCGTCCCATGAGTTCATCGGCCATGTTTTCTCCGCGCTCTAAGAGCCCATCCTTTTATACGTGCACTCGCACAAGATCAACATCTGCCTTGCGCTCTTCGTGACTTAACGACACCACAGCTTTTTTATGACAAGACCGGCACCGCGCTTCGTAATAAAGAGACGCCCCCACCACCACCTGTTCTTCCTTAATATCCTCTCCCGGCCGGCGAATGCGCTGAGACTTGCTGGCTAAGGCGCCGCAGCGCATGCAGATCGCCCACAATTTGGTAACAATGTCAGCGTGGGCCAACAATTGTGGCATGAAACCAAAAGGCCGGCCTAAATAGTCCTCACAAAGACCGGCCGCGATGACCCGCACTCCACTGTCAACCAGCTCTTCACATAACTCCATGATCTCATGGCTAAAAAAATGCACTTCATCCAAGCCTACAACGTGAAACCGAATCTTTGCTGAACCCAAATAGGCTCGAATATGGGCCACATCAGCCACGGGCACGGAAGAGATCTTGTGGTCCGAGTGGCTTACCACCATATCATCGGAATACCTCATGTCGATCGCGGGCTTAAAAACGATGGCCGACAAACGCGCGTACTGAACGCGCCGGATGCGTCGAATAAGCTCTTCAGTTTTTCCAGAAAACATTGGCCCACAAATCACTTCTAAATGACTATGCCGGCCCTTAACTTCATAATCGATTTCTCGCATCAAACCATGCATGATGACCTCTATTGTTAGCCTTATGTAATTGTCGCTCGCGCTGCATCCTGCTAAGCAAAAAAATCATAAAAATTTTAAAGGGCCATCTGCACCATGACCAAAGAAGATCTGCAACCACCGACAGTGGCTATTTCTGATATCGGCAATTTTGTGGAAAAAAGGGTGACGATTAAGGGCTGGCTTTATAACCAACGGGGCTCGGGGAAGCTGTTATTCCTTCATGTGCGCGATGGCTCAGGCTTCATTCAATGTATCTTGGCCAAATCCGACGTAGCAAAAGACCTGTTTGAGCAGGCGAAGAAGCTGGGCATCGAGTCGGGGATTATCGTTACAGGAACGGTGAGCCAAGAAGACCGAGCTCCTTATTGCGGCTACGAACTTCATCTAGACGACCTGCAAGTGGTTAGTATTTCCGAAGATTATCCCATTGCCAAAAAGGCTCATGGCGATGCCTTTTTGATGGATCATCGCCACCTTTGGCTTCGCTCGCGACGACAACATGCGATTTTGCGCATCAGAGCCACCATCATTAGGACAATTCGCGACTACTTCGATAGCAGGGGGTTTTTGCTGGTGGATAGCCCCATTTTCACACCCAATGCCTGCGAAGGCACTTCAACTCTTTTTGCAACCGAATGGTTTGACGGATCGAAGGCCTATTTGTCGCAATCTGGCCAGCTCTACCAAGAAGCAGCCGCCATGGCCTTTGGTAAAACCTATTGTTTTGGACCGACGTTTCGCGCCGAAAAAAGCAAGACCAGACGCCACCTCAATGAGTTTTGGATGGTGGAGCCCGAGGCGGCCTATATGGATCTGGAGGGCGATATGGAGCTCGCTGAGGATTTTCTTTGCCATATCGTTGAAAGCGTGCTTTCCGAGCATACGCGCGAATTGGTTGAGATTCTTGAGCGTGATGTGGGGCCCCTACAAAAAATCAAAAAGCCCTTCCCCCGCCTGTCCTATGATGATGCGATTAAAATGATCCAGGAGATACAAGCCAATACCTCCGACCCTGAAGAGAAAAAATTGCTCGATATTCACTGGGGGATGGATTTTGGCTCGCCCCACGAAACCGAGCTTACCAAACGCTTCGAAAAGCCCATTATCGTGCACGGCTTTCCCGCTGAGGTTAAGGCGTTTTATATGAAGAAAGACGAGAAGAATCCACGAATTGCTCTTTGCATGGATATCCTAGCGCCTGAAGGCTACGGTGAAATTATTGGCGGAGGTCAACGTGAAGACAATTTAGAGCTCCTCCTTGGCGAGATAAAACGACATAATTTGAAGCAAGCAGATTTTGAGTGGTTTTTAGATCTTCGCCGCTACGGCTCTGTGCCTCATGCCGGCTTCGGGCTCGGCATTGAACGAACGGTTGCGTGGATCTGTAAGCTTCATCACGTGCGGGAAACTATTCCGTTTCCAAGAACCTTAGAACGGCTTTATCCATAGCGAGCTTGAGATGAAAAACAAACTTTATTTTCGCCAACTTCTTGCGGGGCGCGATTTTGCTAAGAATAACCCAGCGGCCAAGCAGATGGAGAATTTTGTCTATCTGATCGGCGACAAAGAGAAAGGCGAATGTGTCGTCGTGGACCCGGCATGGGACATCGCGGGCATTTTACAGATTGCAGAGCACGATGGCATGAAAATCATTGGCGCACTAGCCACGCATTATCATCCTGATCATGTTGGTGGCAAAATATTCGGATTCAGCATTGAAGGTCTGGCGGAGCTCATCGCGGTAAACCCCTGCAAGATTCATGCTCACAGGCTGGAAAAAGATGGCATCATCAAGGTAACTGGCCTGTCCCCTTCTGATATTGTCGCCCACGAATCTAACGACATCGTTAAAGCGGGCGATATTGAAATCGAGCTTTTGCATACACCAGGCCACACGCCGGGGTCCTTATGTTTTCGGGTTAAAAACGCGCTGGTCTCTGGCGACACGCTGTTTTTGCAGGGTTGCGGGCGCGTGGATCTTCCGGGCGGGGATGTAGAAGAGATGTATCGCACGATTCAACAGCGACTAAATACCATCGACGATAATACCGTTGTATATCCTGGACATGCGTATGGAGGAGAGCACGATAATATGGCCGCTATCCGCCAATCAAACCCCGTCTTTAGTTATCTTGATTTAGCCTCATTTAAACGACTGTTCCGATAGCACCAAAGTGGCCCTCCAGCCGAGAACTTTGGTGAGGAGGCCACATGAAAAAAATCACCGGCTTTATTCTTCTCTCATATATGATTCATACCGTTGTTGTTGCTGATTTTTCGTTAACTGGAACGGCAGCGAAACAACTATATAACATTATTCCAAAAGCGGCCGATCAGATGAGTGCCACCATCAAGTCCAAGTCCTTGGGCGAACAATGCAACTGTAAAGAAGCCATCGCGATGAGCGAGGAAGAGCACAAGGAAATTGCTCATTATTCTTGTGTCGTTCCCGATATGGCCTTTGACAAGAAAATCCACTTCTCGGACAAAATATCCAAGAGCCTGTTTCATGCCATGACGGGGAAAGACGTGGGACAACGCGTTTCCACCTCGCGCGACGTCGTGACGCTCGTCAGGATCTTTGGTGCAATCAGCTGCAGCGAAAGATATGGCGACAGCGGCCAAATCGATTATCGCTGCACCATTACGCCGTAAAAAAGCAAAACGAAATCGCTTCCTTTGAACACAAAACCATGAGTTCTACTGCGACGTAGGACCGTTCAAAGGAGTGTGCCGTGCAAAAATTACTAAAAGCATCGGTGATGAGTTTGTTGCTGTGTGCCATGGGAAGTTACGCCAATGAAAACGGTGCAGCTTGCGATGTTCCCCAAGGGGATGCCAGTGCGGACGAAAGAACCAGCGTTTCGGGAGAAACAAAAAGCGATTATGAAGCTAGTTCTTTCTTCTGCCACCGTCACCGCAACTACATTTCTTGCCTTGCCCACAATTGTTATTGGGATCCCGCAAATCTTATTTGTCATCACTAATAACTAACGAACGCAGCACCAAAATTGGTGCTGCAAAATCACAACTTTTCGCCATAGACCACATCACAAATACCGCAAAAAAAGTCCCCACCGTTTGCGCGAACTCGCGTAAAATCTTCTTAGACCAGCGAAGTTTACCGGGGGCCATCATGGCAAACAGAATCTTAATCATCTCGTTATGTTATCTTTTCGCGCTGTGTTCTAGTTGTAGTAAAGGACCAGAGATCCACACTAAGCCTCCGGTGGAAATTCATGCGGATGAAAAAGCCTTGATCGCCAATGAGGCGGAGATTGTGGCCAACGCGCCAAAAAGCAGCAATAAATTCGCCTTCGATCTCTATAAAGATCTAGCTACGGAAGAATCTAATTTGGTGTTTTCACCCTTCAGCATATCGTTGGCCCTCGCGATGACCTACGCTGGCGCCAAAGGCGATACCGCCGCTGCCATTAAAAAAGTATTCTATTTTGGCGACAACACCTTGGATTTCCATAAGTCCTTTGGCGAATTGGCCAGTCTTCTTGTCAGTAAAGACCGAAAAGCTCTAGATACTAAACTGATGATCGCCAATGGGCTCTGGCTGCAGAGCGGTTTCAACGTGCTGCAACCGTTTAAGAACACGCTGAAGGTGGCGTATCACAGCCAGCTCACCGAGCTCGATTTTGCCCACGAACCCGGGCCTTCGACCAAAAAAATTAACGTCACGGTTTCCGAGCAGACTGCTGGAGAAATCGACAAGCTCCTCAAACAAGATCTCAAAAAAACCACCCAATTTGTCATCACTAATGCCATTTACTTTAAATCCAAATGGCGGTCGCCCTTTGAAGCCAATAAGACGGCAAAACGCAGATTTCTGAAGAACAACGGCCAAAGCGTGGATACCGATTTCATGATGCAAACTCATCGTTTTCCCTATGGCGAAAACGAACAAAAGCAATTCCTCATGATGCCTTATAAAGATGCTGATTTTGCCGCGTTTTTTATTCTTCCTCGAGAAAATCAGCTCGCTTCCGTAGAAAATGGCCTAAACGACGTAAGCGTC
>DASPVU010000071.1:0-5837 GCA_035622215.1 Myxococcota bacterium
ACACGCTGTTCGAAACATCGAAACCAAACTCGGCATTTTTTACGCGCTGAGAAATTCCTGCTTTGACGCCACAAAACGTGACCCGTTGACGCAGGTCCGTCGTCGGAGAAAAAGCAAAGCCCGCTATGCCACCTTCATGGGAGTTAAAGGCAAGCATTGCGTGAGCCTTTTGGCTAGGCGCAAGGCGCTCGAATTTTACGAGTGCTTGTAAGCGGTGCTGGTCGTTATTTCGTCGGTAGAAGTTTTTTCTTTCACTTACCGCTACGTCGGGAGAACTATAGGAGAAGTCTCCATTTGTTACAGCCATCTGCATGGCCGCAAAGATGGACGAATAGGTAGAAAGAGGCGTGCCCGCGCTGGCTCCGAACTTGAAGGTATTATGTGAGCCATAACCAATCACGCCTTTGGCCTGTGGTTTTTCCACCTTGGGCAATTTGATGGATAAAGACTGAGTATCGGCCGTGAGCTTTTCGGCGGCAAAAAGGAACAAGGCGTTGGCGTCGAGCACGCCGTGAAGCGGGTTGGTCATGGACAAGCCCTCCAAATCAACCGGCATGCGAGCGTTGCTTAGACCGTGATAGCGGATTTGCGAGCTGGCCAGTGGGCCGCCCGATTCGGTCAAGGTGAGCCCGGGAATGTGATACAACATCGCGGCATCACCCGGAGTTTGATCGGAGGTTTTGTCTTTGAGATAATCCACTTTGGTCGCGGTCTTTTCTGGCGCGAGATCCTCGATCACTGTTTGATTGTCGGGCTTTTTCTCTTGGTCAGTAGCATTTAGGGTTGTGGCAACGAGAATCAGCAGAATCGGAATCGTCATTGTTGGGATTGCCGGATGCATTTAATTTCCTATAAAAAAGGCTATTGCCAAATGACTGCTATCAACCCAGATATTTTTGTTAAGCCCTACGCGGCATGAAAGTTTTGGCAACTCTATCGCCATGGCGAGCCCGAAGGGCGTGGCCATCCAGTAATTGGCGTATAGGCTTCTACTGGATGGCCACGCTCCGCTCGCCATGACGAAGGAAGCCTGTGCGGTAACGGAGAGAATAGTGCAAAAGTTCTTGAGTTTTGGTTTTTTGTCGTTATGGCTCGTGGTGGTGATTGGATGCGCCGGCGTTTCGCAGAAAACCAAGCAAGGGAGTAGGTCCATGACGAAGGGTTTTAAGCCTCATACCGACATGCATGGCGACGACATACTAGTGCGATGTCGCGAGCATCTGAAAAACGCCAACGCGATTAAACAGCAGTTAGTCAGAAACGCTGAGCCGCTTTCCCTTCCTTCGTTGCTTAATCTTTATAATGATATATTAATCGAAACCGACGCTGGGCTGAGCCAAGCAAGTTTGTTGAGCCAAGTGCATCCAAAGGAAGAAATCCGAAAGCTCGCTGAAACCTGCGAACAAGAATTGTCTGAGTTTGTCACGGCTCTTACCCTCGACGCCGACATCTACCAGATGTTTAGTAGCAAAGAACCTGTCGGATTGACCGACGATGGGAAGCGCATGCTTGAGCGCACGCTACGAGAGTTTAAGCGAGCGGGGGTGGATAAAGACGAGGCAACAAGAAGTAAAATCAAAAATCTTAAGGCAGAGCTCATCGTCGTTGGTCAAGAATTCGGTGAAAATATTCGTAGCGATCGCAAGGTTATTAAGCTTGATGGCGTGGAAGAGTTGGACGGACTGCCAGAAGATTATCGTTTGTCACATAAACCAGGTGCCGACGGCAAGATTGAAATATCCACGGATTATCCTGATTACATACCCTTCATGCAATATGCCAAGAACGATAAACGGCGCAAGGAAATACGCTATAAGTATCTAAATCGCGGCGAAAAAAATGGTCCCGTCTTACAAGCCATGATCGAAAAGCGCAGTCAGCTGGCCAAGCAGCTTCTGAGCTACGGTTCCTATGCCGACTATGTCGCTGAAGACAAAATGATAAAACAAGCAACAGCGATTCATGAATTTATCGACAAGGTTGCGCACATGGCCGAGGCTTCTGCCGATCAAGAGTTTGCCGCCTTGCTCAATTTTAAGCAGACGTTCGACAAAACTGCTCAGGAAATCTACGGCCACGAAAGTGCATATCTCGAAGATGCCTATAAGAAATCCCAGTTTAATTATGATTCACAAGAAGCGAGACCCTATTTTTCCTACCAGAAAGTACAAGATGGTCTACTTCACGTAACGTCGACACTTTTCAATATACGTTATGAACCGGTGCCAGGTGCGAAGGTTTGGCACCCATCGGTTACGACCTACGAGGTTTATGATGAATCCGGAAAGCTCGGCCGGATTTATTTGGATATGCATCCACGGGATGGCAAATTTAAGCATGCAGCGCAATTTACGGTGGTGAGTGGACTGAAGAATCGTCAATATCCCGAGGGTGCTTTAGTTTGTAATTTTCCCGATCCAAAAGATGGCCCCGCACTGATGGAGCATCGCCAGGTGGTAACCATGTTTCATGAGTTTGGCCATCTGCTGCATCACTTGTTTGCAGGTAAGCAAAATTGGATGCCGTTTTCTGGGGTGGCCACCGAGTGGGATTTCGTGGAAGCACCATCGCAGCTTTTGGAGGAATGGCCACGGTCGCTGGAAGTCCTGAGCATGTTTGCCAAGCACTATGAAACCGGCGAAACCATTCCGGCCGATTTGGTAAACAAGATCCGCGCCGCCGAAGAATTCGGTAAAGCCATGGCCGCACGCCAACAGATGTTCTACGCCGCCCTCAGTGTCAATTATTACGATAAAGATCCGCAACTTATCGATCTGTTGGGTGACCTAAAGAATCTTCAGGAAAAATATTCCTATTATCCCTACGAAGAAGGCACCCATTTTAATTATAGTTTTGGCCATCTCGTAGACTATTCAGCCATGTATTACACCTATATGTGGTCCTTGAGCCTAGCCAAAGATCTGTTTGAGCCGTTTAAACAACAAGGAATCATGAACAGCAAAATCGCCCAAAAATACCGAGATACCGTACTAAAACCAGGAGGCTCCAAAGACGCCCACGACCTGGTAAAAGACTTCCTCGGCCGCCCCTTCAAATTCGACGCCTTCAGCCGCTGGCTCACCTCGAACTAGAGCAGGCTCAAAATTCGCATAACTTGCTGAAATATCTGCATATTATTTTTTTGTTGGTTATAACCTCTGAATATGGCATTATTCATAAGGTATAACCGATAAATGGATTCATTATGCTTGAACAAATTGCGCGTTGGAATCGCTGGGGCGGCGCTAGACTCAATTCCGGCCTCCCTCGCGAGGCGACGAATAAGATTCTTTCATTTATTGAACGCAAAGAAGTCATCGCCTTATTGGGCGCAAGACGATGCGGAAAAACGACCATCATGTTTCAAATAATGGATGAGCTTAAGGTAAGAAATGTACCAGATGAAGCAATACTTCATATAAATTGTGAGGAACCGTTTTTTGCACCTCAATTGAGTACAGATCTTCTCGACCAAATTTATAAAGTATTCCGCCAAAAAATATGGCCGACCGGCAAAGCCTATGTTTTCGTCGATGAAATTCAAAATGTTCCACAATGGGAGCGATGGGTCCGCGCTCGCAATGAAAGCGAGGACATTAAGATATTTTTAACGGGCTCTTCTTCAAAGCTCATGTCACGCGAGCTAGGAACTCTTTTAACCGGTCGCCACATTTCGATGACAGTATATCCGTTGAGCTTTGCCGAGTCCTGCAAATTTAGAGAGCTCGCCATTGAATCATTAACTATTCACGAAAAGAAACATCAACTTCTTGAATATTTGACATGGGGTGGGTTTCCGGAAGTCGTATTAGCCTCCGATAATGAACACCGGGAAGTTCTGTTAAAACAATATTTCGAAGATATCCTTTTTCGCGATATTTCTCTTCGTCATAATATTCGCGATGTGTCGACGTTAAGAAATTTAGCAGTCTTTTTATTAACGCAGACAGCAAGCCTTATTTCGTTTAATCGTCTGGCGGCCATTTTTGGTATATCGGTCGAAATGGCAAGCCATTATTGCCATTATTTAGAAGAAGCCTTCCTGATAAATTTACTAAGCCATTATTCCTTGAAAACCGCCGAAAGGAATCGGCAGCCCAAAAAGGTTCACGCGCTCGATGCGGGCTTACGAAACGCCATCGCCCTATCTTTTTCAAAGGATTTAGGGCGCGTATTAGAATCTGCTGTCTATTGCCATCTTTTGCGAATGAAAAACGACGGAATTTTCTATATTAATAATAAACAAGAAATCGATTTTGCTCTGCGCCGTGGACTGAAGATCAACTTCCTAATTCAAGTAGCCATGGACTTGGGCGATGATGCAGTCTTACAAAGAGAAATCGCAGCCCTCGACAAAAAGATGCACCAATACGCTGATGCAAAATCGATAATTGTTTCGCTAAATGGCCCGCAAAGCCTGCTGGACTTAAATCATATAGACTTTGAGCCGGCCCACCAATTTCTTTTAACCAAGGAACTTCCCACGGCGCGATGAGTTCCCTTTTACCTTTTGAGTTTGGTTTTTAGGGCGGCGATTTCTTTTTCTAGGGCGATGGGGTCGGAGTGTTTATCGAAGGTCGCAGGCGGTTTTGGGTCTTGTTCGGATTTTTCGCTTTCGGCTAAAAGCTCGTTTAAGGCTTGTACTTCGTGTTCGGCAAAATCGATCTTTTCTTCCATGCGAGAGAAGGTGGCGAATGCATCCTCGTTCTCGATCTCATCTCGGCCCGCGGAAAGGGTCATGGATGTTCTTAGGTTAGCGACCTTTTTATCGATGGCTAGAAGGCCTTGGTTTAGAGCAGATATGGCAGCCCGCTCCTTGGCAATTTGTTCGGCGAGCGTTTCTATTTCAACCAAAAGGGCCTGCTTTTCGGCCAGAATAACCCTTGCGTTTTCTTCGTTGTTTTGTGTCAAAGCTTGCTCGGCATCGGCCACGAGTTGACCGATTTTTTTCTCGAGCTCGGCCTTTCGGAGATCTGCCAGTTTTAATGAAGCCATCGCGGAAATTAAAAGCTTCTTGGCTTTTTTCTTGCTGTCTTCCAAATCTAATATGGCCTGCTCCGAAAGTTTCTTTTTATCTTCTATTTGATCCAAAAACGCATTGATATTGGAACGTGCCAAGTCCCCTAATTTTTTAAAGAGTCCCACAGTAGCCTCCAAGCCGCGATCGAAGAGCAGGCCTTGTACCTAGGTTTTATTGTGATAGTACACGAGCGCTCGTTAGCAACGCTGTACCTACAGGAAGTTAACTTAAATGGATACCATAAGGGTCGGGTCCAATATCGATGCCTGGTGCACCAGATGCAAGCTGGTCTTAGCGCACACCATTGAGGCGGTGGCAGGCGGTAAGATTAAGCGGGTTCATTGTAATACCTGTCATGGCCATCATCAATTTAAGGCCCACGCTCCCGGCGAAAAGAAACTTTCCATCACAGCCAAGCTCGGCACTGCACCGAAAACTAGGTCACGGGTGAGTGATTATGCGAGATTGTTAGGAAGTCGGGACCTATCCAAGGCTTTTGGCTACGATTCTTCGCGGCATTTTGCTAAGGGTGATGTGATACGCCACACCAAATTCGGTTTGGGAGTTGTAGTGGATGAAAAAGACATCTCCAAGATCGAAGTCCTTTTTGAGTCCGGTCCCAAAATCCTGCTACGCGCCCGCTCGCTTTCCTAGATGGCGGCGATGTAGATGAAGGCCAGCAGTAAAGTAGCCGGCAGGAGCCATAGACCTGGTATCATATATTCCCCCGAGTGATGCCTGTCGTTTTTAGCGTCAGAACATAGTCTTTGGCCAACTCTCAGGCAAGAAGAATTTCCAATTTTTAAAAGTAAAAAAG
>DASPVU010000072.1:0-3250 GCA_035622215.1 Myxococcota bacterium
TCTCCACTTCCATCTCGTCGACATATTCAGCGATCATCTCGTGGTTGATAATTTTCTTGCCCATTGACAAGCGATTCTCGGCAAAATCCTTGGCTTGGCGCAGCGCCTTTTCGCAAAGACCGATGCCAGCGAAGCCCACGAGCAATCTTGCATCGTTCATCACCATGGTCATGTTACGAAAACCGTGTCCTCTTTGCCCTACTAATTCCGCTCGCGAACGATCGTAGTTGAGCGTGACGGTTACAGAAGAATGCTGCCCCATCTTCTTTTCTTGACCACCGATTTCAAAATTCCTCACCCTCTTGCCGTCTCGCTCAACATGAGCCGGTACGTAGAACAATGACAGTCCCTTTAATCCGGGATGCGTTTTTTGGTTTTCGGAACGGGCCAAAACCAAATGATGCTCTCCGTGGCCACAGGTAATCCAAATCTTCTGGCCGAATAGATACCAATATCCATCGCCTTCCTTTACTGCCTTCGTGCGAATCTCCGATAGATCGGATCCCGCCTGCGGTTCAGTTAGACACATAGCGCCACAAGTGCTTCCCTGGGCTAGCTCGCTCATCTGTTGGTCAAAACGCGTGCTCACCAGTTTCTTTTTATTGGCTTTGAAGCTGCCCTCCTCCAAGGTGAAATACTGAAAGGCCAGCCCAATACCAGAAAAGAAACTGTAATAGGTCATCAACGACACATCCGCGCGCGCACACATTTCTGTGACGACATTCTGCGCGGTCCACGGGATATTATAGCCGCCCACGTGACGAGAAAAGGGCAAAGCCATGGCACCCATCTCCGAAAGACCCTTGATAAATTCTTGCATGGCCGGAGCGTCTACCATCTCACCATCTTTAAGGGTTGGGTGCTGTTCATCAAGCAGGTGAACCTTGGGATCGATTTTTTCTGCAATAAACTCGCCCAAGGAGCGCATAAATTCGTGATAGAGCACTTTGGCTTCGGACAGGGTTCGTGGCGCTTCGCTATCTTTGGGATCCGGCTCGATAAGCGGAAAGAGTTCGTGCCATTCCTGGTGCTCCAGATTGAATTGCAGGTCGTCATTATCAAGAAAGAAATTCCTAGCCACAACCTTACCTCATTATCCGCGGTTTCACTTTGATCAGCGCCCTTTGCCATTGTGACTCTTCATTTCGTCGTGACAAGCCCTTTTGTCGTCTGAGACGACAAATCACATTTGCTATGCTTTCGGAGAAATAAAACGAAAGCCAAATTTGTTTTGTGGCAATGAGGATAACTATGAGCATTAATCAATGTGTGCGCCAAAAAGCGCAGATTCTATTTCTCCTACTGATGAGTACCCAGGCCTTTGCCATGGACGGCTCGCAAGAAATTCGGTGCGGAGCCGTTGGCGTGACGGGAAGACGAGATGGCATGGAAGATGCTCACTATTTTAAGCAATATGATCGATGGTTTTTTGCGGGAGTGTACGATGGCTTCGCTGGAGATGGGGTTAGCAAGGCCCTCGCTCGTCTTGATTCGGGCCTTCACCAAAAAGTTCTGAAGAATTTAGAGGCAACATCAGATTACGCCGTTGCGATTTCGACGGCTTTTAAGGAAGAAGATACAGAGATCTTAGAGAGCACCTGTGCTTATCACCTCAGTTGGGGCGCCACCGCGGCAATAGTTTTAATTGACCAAAAGACCAATGAGCTAATTTGTGCCAACGTCGGTGATAGCGAAGTTGTATTGATATCCGCTGCAGAGCAGCCAAAAATCCTAACCACCATTCATCAACCAACAGATATACATGCTACTGATGGTCGAAAAATCCCTTTGGGCCTCGAGGAAAAAGCGCGAGTAGAAAAAAGCGGAGGGCACGTGTTTTTCAACCGCGTCCAAGGCGCCCTGTCAATAAGCCGAGCCTTTGGAGCGAAGAGTCTTAAACCTTTGATGGTCATTTCCGAACCTGCCATAAGAAAAGTCTCCTTGGCGAACCATCATCGCTATGTAGTCATCGCCTGCGACGGGCTATGGGATGTATTGAGCGCAGAATTTGTTTCTGACTTCATTCTTAAAGAACATGCCAAGGAAACGGATCCCAAAGTTATTGCATGTGCGTTAGTAAAAACAGCTTTGGAAAAAGGCTCTCAAGACAACGTCACCGCAGTCGTAATTATACTTCCCCATCCCAAATCCAACGAACAAGCCCAATAATCGCCATGCCTATATGCCAAACAATCGTCATGGCGAGTCCGTAGGACGTGGCCATCCAGTAGAGCCTCGACGCTAATACTGGACGGCCGCGTCGCCCATGGCTCCCCGCCATGACGAAGGTCGGTCAAATTATTCGATTGGTTTCATCAGATCGGAAAACTTCCATGAATATATCGTTGCTTCCTGTAGGGCGCGATTGATATCATCTATTCTTTCATTTATGGCTCGCGCTCGTTTGCCCATTTTCACCATTTTTTCAACTTCTTGCTGAATATCTTTAGTTTGGGTGCTTTTGATTTGGGCCGCGATTTTCAAAGCATCTTCTGTTCTTTTTGCATCGTTCCGCAAAGACCTAATGATCCAAGCGTAGCTATGCAATTCCTCGGAGAAATCCGCAAAAGAACTCGGCCACCAATGCGTTATTAAATTATCGAATATATTTTGATACTTGAGCGGGCTAGTGAAAGTTTTAAAATAAGGCTCCCATTCTTTCTTGTTCTTAGGAAAATCAGGGTTTTTGCTTTCACGCTCCAGCCAGTCGGCATCTTTGAGCAATTTTTTTGTGTCGTCGGAGTTCGTGTTTGGCTTCCAGTCTGATTTAACCCACCACGTAAGAGTATTTGCATCGTCCAGCGAGATAATCGTTGTCAACGTAGGTAATTCCGCATTCAAGCTAGCCCGTTGGGCCTCAAGCTTAGCGCGCATTTTTACTTGCTCAGGATCCGGCGACGGGTTGGCGTTCGGCGGATTACCTGGCGTGGGGATGCGTGGCCGATTTATTGGCGGTGGATTTCCTAGGGTCGTGGGGGAAAGGAGCGGCGGATTTGCTGTAATAGGTACGGTCGGCGGCGGGGCGCCTGGCAAGAAATGCTCGTCTTCTTTGGACCCATGGTCGCTCGGCTTATCGGCACCCGCGCAGCCAAAAAAGCTGACGGCGCATCCCACCGTTAAACCAAGCATAAAGTTATACGCCATTTTTGTCGTCTAATCGTTGATGGTTTAATCATGCGAATCTAGCCTGATTTTTCGTAAAGACAACTCCGGCTTTGTTGCATAAATTACTCCCCATCGTCATGGCGAG
>DASPVU010000073.1:0-3587 GCA_035622215.1 Myxococcota bacterium
AGGGCGCCATTTATTTTTTGCTGCTCCTGCTCCCGTCTACAATGCTTCACGCAGCCTTTACGGAAGTACAGCCGGACCCAGTACTCGTAGCTAAATACAAAGAAATGTTTAATGGGCGAAAATATCTCAACTTGGAATACCAAAACCTTAAAACGAGCGATGCTATAGCTATTGGCGCCGTACTTGAGTCAAACAATACGTTGACCAGCTTTAGGGTCCTCTTTGCCGATTTTGGCAACCTGGGTTGGGCCGCCGTCGCTAAGGGCATAGCGCACAATCAAGTTTTGCAAAACCTCGACCTAACGAATATTGCCATGAATGAGGGTTCTATTGAGACATTCCGTCGGGCCATGGCAATAAACAAAACGCTGATAACGCTTGATTTCTGTAATAATCAAATAGGTGCATTGGAAATGAAGATCCTCGCCCCTGCTTTAAATTCAACAAGCGGACTTACTGAGCTTTATATTAGATCCAACGAGATTGGCGACGGAGGAATGGAGGCTCTCGCTGATTCCTTAAAATTTAATCCCCCACTGAAATTGCTTAACCTTGGGGCAAACAGAATAGGACCTGAAGGTGGCAAATGCTTAGCCAGCGCACTCAAGGAAAATAGGAATCTAGAAAAGCTTTATCTTAGCGAGAATCGTATTGGCGACGAGGGCGCTAAAGCCGTTGCTGATGCTTTAAGACTAAACTCAACCTTAAGGACCCTTGATGTTCGACATAACAAAATTACTATTGATGGCGGCCAAGCCTTTATTGTTGCGTTGGGAGCTAATTACACACTCACTAATCTTGGGCTATTGGGCAATGATACAAGTAAAGTTGAGCGGCACATCGATAAGCTATTAAGCGAAAATCATATTTTAGCAGAGCTGCGTAATCTACCTCCTGGCCAGCTCGCTAAAGATTATCCGTTTATATTGGAACTCTTTCTTTCTGCCGGCGAATTACCAAACGAACTCATACTGTTAATCTCGACTGCTGCCGCGGCGTTAGAACAAGTCTCTCGGCAAATATTCTGGGCGAAATCGTACTACCCGGCGATAATCGATGTCTTTTGAGCTGAAAGGTTGTTCGTCTTGGTCGAAGGCCCTGGGTTGGTTGATGGCGATGTTCTTACTCTTTCTTTTATCGGCATAAGAAGGTCTAACTTCGCTCGGGGATAAGCCATGCGGAGTCGTGCGTGCTCCAACGACAGTAAGGTTTGGTCGTGCAGGCATCTATTTCAAGTTGGGAGCATTCATAGGCGGGAATGCGATAGAAGGTTTTGATGCCGCGCGTTGTGGCGATGCAAGTTCTATTGTCCTCGGAGAGTCTGCAAGCATTCGCTTCAATGAAGAGAGATTCACATAATGTCTTGTTGTTATTTCCTTGGTTGCAGAATTTATCCGCCTGATTGGTAGCGTATTCTTTGTTTGGATAGCAATCTGTCTCCATGCAGCCAACTGAGCAGAGACACAAAAATATCATTACAGCTCTCATCTTAAATCCTCCAAAACCATGTGTCTTTACCATGAATAACCGAGGAGAAATTCTCCATCCATGGCGAAGGCCACAGCACGACTGCGTGGCGGAAGAAAAAACCTTTTATGTAAAAAGTCCGTAGCCTTAGGCAATTTTGAGTTTTTCTTTTTCACGTAAATATCCAGTCCTATTCCGGCTCCCAAGCTCAGATACAAGCCGGATGCTAAATACCAATCCCAACCTAGTCGAACCGTTGGCGTGAGCATCCATGCCATAGAGTCATATAGTTTTTCGTGTCTAAACCCGAACTGGCTATAGCCAAAGGTCAAACGGCCTTCAAGATAAAAACTATTGTTAAGTCCATTATTGGACGGCAAATACTTTGCACCTAGGCCACCATAAAATGTCAGAGGACTTCGAGTCACCGTGCCCCATTTGGCAATCGCTTTTACCAAGTCATATGACGCATGCACCGGTATCGTCAAAAGCAAATTCTCGCGTAGTTTTATTTGATAGACCACATCAAGTGCACCTAAAAGCGCACCAGTAGCTGAAACCCCAAAAGCCATGGTGCGCTCAGAACCTGCAAGTGACGAATTACCAAGCGCAAGCGTCAGCATCGTCGACAACAACATTCTCTTCATCAACATAAATACACCAGTCTAAGTCTCTCAGAGATTGCAAAGAGTGAGCTACTCAGGAAGCCAGATCTATTCTGGCCAATGTGCTTCGTAGCCGCTTTGTTGGAGAAGTGCCTGTAGTCTGTTGCCGTCTTTGTGGAAGTTCTTCAACGCCGTTATCTTGCTGTAGATATCTCGGGGAACGAGCCCTGCCAAGCTTCTTTTGGCAACGCGCTTTAGTTCTTTGTATTTGTGGGCTCCGAACGACACACCACCGCAGACTGCCGCACTGGGCAGGAAAATTATCGTGGTCAAGCCAAAGGTGAAGGGTATCAATATTAAGCTTACGCCGGCGACTGCACCACTGATACCCGCGCCCGCGGTCGCGTGGTGCTGGTAGGTTTTTGCGACGAGATATAGAGCAGCTATGGCCGCAACATCGCCTTCTCCGATGGCGGTATTTAAAGCCGCTCTGAGATTTTTATAGGTTTTTATCGGATTTTTCGAATCCATCTTCAGCACAAATACTTGCGCATCGTTCTCCGCAACAGGACCATAAGATGCCGTGGCTAGCGCGGCATCATCAGCCGCTTGCGGGGCATCGGCGGCATATATCGACACCGACACGCCACAGACCAAAAACCACGCACAGGATGCAAAACGATAATAGGCTTTCATAAGTTTGACTCTCTCCGATTTTTAACCTTGAGGCGTGCTACAGCTTTAATGCGGCAATCCACACCCTCGTTACATCGACAGCCCCTTGTCATCCTCGGTCTGGGCCGGCTTTGTTGCATAAATCCCCGCATCGTCATGGCGAGCCCCGCAAAGGGCGTGGCCATCCAGTAGTAGCTTATCCGCCAATTACTGGATGGCCGCGTCGCCTACGGCTCCTCGCCATGACGATGGTGGTGAGCCATGCAACAGATCCGGTCTGGGCCCGAGTATGACATGGGAACCCAACCTAATCTTCGTCTCCATTCCGTTTTGATTGCTTGGCCTCGTTTCGGAAAACGTCGCTTGACGGTTAACTCACCTCCGCTAAGGTGCAGTGATTCAAAGTAGATGTTATGGCCAAACTGTGGTGCTCTTTCCTCATAATTTTCCTCGTGGCGTGCAACGATCATAAACCGGCCGACCAAAAGACGCAGCGCACAGGCAATGATGGTCAGTCCGGGCAAACCACACAGCGCACGAGCAATGATAATCAGTCAGGCCCAACCTGGACAGAAAACGGGTTTTTGGCCGACTTTCAAAGTAAAGCCAGAAAATTCTCGACCAAGGGCAATTCCGTAGCCCACGGAGAAAGTGTCACGGCCTTCGAAAAACTATGCGACTTGCGCTATGACGCTATCAAGAGCGATATGATCTACCTGGAATTCTCCCAAGCTCAGAACACCGGGAAGTTGTACTGCGGCAAATCACCCGTTAAAGTGACTTTCAAATACGACGTCGTGAATGATTCGCTCCTAAAATTCAAAGACCTTCAATTTGATA
>DASPVU010000074.1:0-4467 GCA_035622215.1 Myxococcota bacterium
CTATATTTTGTATTGCTTCGCTCCATCTTGAAACTTGCGACCAAAGTTGACGATCATTTTTCTCAGCTGGTCTGTGTCGGCGTTGCCGCTCACATATTTTTACACGTGTTTATTAATGTGGGCATGGTAACCGGCATCCTGCCCGTTGCCGGTGTGCCCTTGCCCTTGATGAGCTTTGGCGGCTCATCGCTCAACGTCACCCTCATCGGCATCGGCCTTGCGATGAACGTAGCGATTTGGCGAGGAGAAAAGTAACTAGTTGGTGTACGCGGCCTTGCCGAACTCGATTTTTTTGTTTTCTTTGGTCAAATGGGCGGCTTCGTCGGAAAAAGTGCTTTGGTAGGTTCCGATGACGTAGTTGGTGTCGCCCAATAAGAACCAGTCCACCAGCGCGTCTTCTTGCCCTCGAACAGTGGACCGATCAATTTTTACGTCTCGCGTGAAAATGCGTCCTTTAAACTCAGGTAGGGCCAATAGCTTCTCTTTTAGCGTCGGATCGTCGCTGGCTAGGAAAAAGGCCACGGGCTTGTTGTCAGTCCGCGAAGACGGCTCATTGATTGCTGCCCTAAGCTTTGCGACGAAGTCATCAAAATATCGATGCTCACGGTCAGTCGCGACGCCCTGGGTTTCATCTGGCGTGCCGGTGACCCAAGCGCGATAATGGGCCCCCACCATAAAATAGCGAGCAAAGTTATGCGCTTTTTGAAAGTTTCGAACTTCATCCATGACCCAGGCGTGGGGATCCAAGTCTTGGTAAAAGGCGCTATATCGCTTGCGGTATTCTTGGTCGGATAAATAAAGGCTTGCGGGTTGAAAATTGAGGCTCGTGCCAAAATATACGATGGGTTCATTAAATTCTGGAATCTTAGCGACAACTCTATTGCCCTCAGCGCTGTTTCGATCACCGAGATTTTTGATCACCGGATCATCTTCTTTTGCATTCTTAATTCTCTCGAGCGAGCAACCCTCTTGCCAGAGGGGGCTTTGCTCATAGGTAGTCATAGGGCTAAGAAAGAAATCTTGCCAGGTGCCCGGCAGCTCATTAGGAATTACCGACCAATCTACCACTAAATAACGATCGGTTATGGCGGCCATGATCTTGGCCGATGCCAGCACCCGTAGGCGATTGCTTAAGCCCGCGTAGGGTTGCACCACTAGATATTTGGCTGATGGATGGCAGTCTTTGGAGCTCGGCCCGCAAGACGACGCAATCATTACCAAAAATGCAGTAACTACGTGAAACCCATAAACAATTCGGCGCACCATGTTAGATAGCCTGCGAAATTTGTTCATAAGCTATTTACGTATGGCCAAGGTAGCGCGCAAGAACGAAGTCGGTGAAAAAAAGGCGGGGCTTGGCTTTATCAATTCAACTTGTCTCGGTAAAGAAATCCGTCTCCATCAAGTTGGCGTTATAGGCTATGCGCAGGAAAGTAAAGATAATTTGTACTTTAGGGCCGAGTTCCTATGAAGAAGAAACCATCGAAGCGTTGATCGGCGCTGGCATGAATATTGCTCGGCTCAATTTTTCCCATGGAGATCATAGCTTTTATCGAACACTGATCAACCGCATACGCCATGTCGCCGCCCGTCTTAATGAACCCATCGCGATTTTGCAGGATTTGCAGGGCCCCAAAATTCGTGTCGGCAAGATGGAAAACGATGCCGTGCTTTTGAAAGATGGCGAAAAAACCACCATCACCATTGACGATGTCGTAGGTAATAGACATCAATTTTCCAGCCGCTATTTATCGATCATCAACGATGTGTCCGTAGGCGATTTGGTTTTGCTCGACGACGGAAAGATTGTACTAACCTGCGAAGGCAAAGACCGAACTCATCTTTTTTGCAAGGTTGAACAAGGCGGGATCTTAAAGAGTAACAAAGGCATTAATCTGCCCCAGTCAGCAACCTCAGCGGAGAGCCTGACAGAAAAGGACATTAAAGATCTCAATTTTGGCGCCCACGCTGGGGTTGATGCGGTGGCCCTGTCCTTCGTGCGTTCTGCCCAAGACGTGATTAGACTGCGCCAGGAACTTGCAACAACCAAAACTCGGCCTTTAATCATCGCCAAGCTCGAAAAACAACAGGCAATCGATGATTTGGAAAACATTCTCAAGGTAAGTGATGGCGTCATGGTGGCGCGTGGCGATTTGGGAGTAGAAGTTCCGGCAGAAAATGTTCCCTTGATGCAAAAGCGCATCATAGAACGCGCGCTAGTTCACGGAAAAACCGTGGTAGTAGCGACGGAAATGCTTGAATCCATGATCACACAAATAAGGCCGACACGTGCTGAGGCTAGCGACGTGGCTAATGCGGTGCTTGATGGGGCCGACATGCTTATGCTATCGGCCGAGACCGCGGCGGGAGCTCACCCGGTAAAAGCCGTGAGCATGATGCACCGCATTGTATCTCACGTCGAAGAGAGCAATCGCGCGAGTTATTGGCGCACGAGCAAACTGGTTTTGCAGCAGGAAAAGCGCGACATTCAAAACACCATGGCCTTAGGAGCGGTGCAGGCCTGCGAGGTTCTGAAGGCCAGCGCCATTGCCATGTTTACCAATTCGGGCACCACCGCGCGCATGGTGAGCGCCTATCGGCCGCAAAAGCCCATCATTGCCTTTGTGCCTAACATTGATGTCCAAAGGACTCTGTCGTTTTGTTGGGGAGTGCAGGCCTTTATCCTAAAAACCCCTGAGTTAACTTCGGACTTGCTGCGTGACATTAATAATATTCTTTTAAATTTAGACAGCTTTGCCGCAGGTGACCGGGTTATCGTCCTGACCAAAATTCCTCTGATATCTCGCGAACATACCAATACGATACATATCCACACCCTAAAGCCCATAGTGGAATAGGCCATTTTCCTTGACCGGTTCACGAACAGTGTCGCTCCGCGGCTTGACCGCGGGGTCCAGCGAATAGTCGTTTTCGTTTACAGCGCATATCATAAAGATCCGAACCAGTAAGCGCAGGGGCTTTGGCCAAGATTTGGTGAGCGATGAGCGATAATATCGAGCATATTAGCGGGAAGAGCGAATCAAATATTGGTCAAAGAAACAAGCTTAATGGTTCGGATCTTTATGATATGCGCTGTATAGCTGGATACCGCGGTCAAGCCGCGGTACGACACTAATGTAAATGGCATATCTTGGTACCCCATTTTTTTGTGACCGGTCTTTTTTAGCTGGATTTCTGGGCGTAGAAACGAGGTTTGGTTTTTTCGTCAGATTTATTAGAGGCAGAACATGAAGAGATTTTTTTCCTGGTGGATGAGTTTTTTTGTCTTGATGGCAAGTCATCTCGGCGCAGAGAGCGCACTTAAGGTCGGATATGTCAATTACGAAGCAGCCGTGGCACAAGAACATGAGGCAAAAGAAATTCTCACCAAATTAGAGAATGAAGAAAAGGGCTTGCAAGCAGCCGAGCAAAAGGCGCGGACGGAACTCGAGGCTGAAGTTGAAAAATTCCACGCAAGTGCAGGCAAACTCGATGAAAAGACTAGGAACGCGCAGCAAGTTGCCCTGGGCAACAAAGCCAACACCGTTCAGCAACAGCTGCATCAGAATCGCTTAAAGGCGGAGCAAAATCAGCAAGCAGAACAGAAAGAATTGCTAAAAAAGAATCAGCTTTTGGTTGACCATATTGCCAAGGAAGGAAAATACGACTTGGTGCTCAATTCCGCGGCCATCGTTTATGCTTCCGACAACATAAAAAAGAACGACCTCACACAAGCCTTGGCCACCAAGTACAATGCGACCTATGCCAAAAAGCCTGAAGCGTCCAAGAAAAAGGCAGATAGTGAAGCGACCAAGAAAAAGCAAGAAAATACCAAGAAAGAGACTAAGGCTCCTGCATCTAATAAAGAACAGTGATGTGGGCGAGTGACATCGCAAAAACTATCGGCGGTCGTCTGATCGGAGAGAATCGGGAGATAAATCGCCTTTGTTCGCTGTTTGACGCGACGGTTGACGATCTCTCCTTTATTATTTGGCCTAAAGATATTCGTTTCGCCAAAATGTCTCGTGCCGGATGTCTCGTTGCTGAGATGCCTTATGTTTCCGATTTTGCCGACCGGTTTGTTTGTTCGTGGATTATGGTGGACGACCTGTATGACGCGTTTGTCCGCTTGAGAGAGATGAATGATCGCAGGCTTTTTAGCGGCCGCGCAGAATCTAGCCAAACGGCGCGATGGATGGCCGAAGATGCAAGGGTTCATGAGAGCGCGGTGGTTTTGGCGGCCCATATCGGACACGGTGTAGTGATCGAGGCTCATGTGGTGGTGGGCGATGGCTGTGTCATCGGCGACAATACGCACATTGAGGCAGGCGCTAAAATTCTTCCGGGAGTCCACGTTGGCCGGGGCTGTCGCGTAGGTGCGAATTCCGTCATCGGATCTGACGGATTTGTCCCATGGGGATTAGATCCTAGTAAACTTCTACCGCCATTCGGTTCTGTGTGCATTGG